>JAWOAU010000094.1:0-45135 GCA_046498385.1 Thermoplasmata archaeon
GTCGAAGGTATCGTGTCCAACGTGGTCACCTGGGAGACGCGCTGCTATCGCGTCCACCGAAGCAGGTGAGTGTATGCGCACGGCTCCCTCGCGTCCGCAGAGGGCGTGCAATCGCAGGTTCATCTTTTCGGCTGCAGTATCGGCTGGCGTTGTGCGACAGTCCGCTCGATTCTAGTTGTCATCTTTCGGAAGATAATGGGTCGGACGTCTTTCCCAATCACCGGCGAGAGTTGACGGGGCATAAGCGTGTTCCGGCGAAGGTGGCCTAGTGCAAAGTACTTGACCAAGGCAACTCCTATGCTGATTGCGGAAGGCAAGTGGCAGGTCAGCGCCGCAGTAGCTGTTCTACTGCCTTCCCCCGACCTCAACTCGGCTAGGGTCCAAATCTCTGAGAAGAACGGTTCTCCCTTCTTGATGTCCTTCTACGCATTCAGGGTATGGCCGAAACCGGCCTAACAGTTGAGCTCGCCAGAACGCCTACGGCGTCCTGGCACGGCCAGGTGCCCAAGCGGGTAGCGCGCCTAGGTGCCTTGCGGGCGTTCAAGACGCTTAGACTTCGCTATTTCGTTCTACCGATCTTGCAAGTGAGACGTGTGGACCTGGCTCGCTGCTAAGGTGCATCTCACGGTGGTTTCCGCCTCGAAATGACTTCACTGAGGCTGTTCGCCTGGGAACACTCCTCTCTCGACGTGTCCAACTCACAGGTTCATAGAAAGGCTGTTCGCAAGTGCGCGAGGGCGACGGTAGGCTATTGCTCGTCATCTGTCTGATCGTGAGACGTTTGAGCCCACACATGTACGATTGCTGTGAGTGGGTCGCACGGTTCCAGGCAGGTCTCTAATTCGAGAACCTAGTGCCGGTTCACTGGATGGTCTCCATGGGTTGACACGTATTCCGCTTGGCGCGATTTTGGCGTACGTAGCAGTGCTTGACTGCTGGACTCAAGACGGTGCAAGCATACCCAGCGGCACTGTAGCCATTGGCGACCATAGACTCGAGTCCGCCCTGGAGGTCCAGCACAGAACTTGCCACCATTTCTCATTGCTGCATTGTTCATTTATTTATTATATATAATAGTAAATCCTTCAGGTGCATTTTATATTGCAAGCAGCGGCATATCTGCATATTTTTTCCCACCATTCGGTAAAGAGAGTGTTATACCTTTGGTAATCGGCCGTCTTACTCAACATGGCTATTACCCACCTCTAACTACCATCACACTTGTGGCCGGTACCATCGCCTACGTAGATGTGATCACCTCATATTTCCTTCTTTGGAATCTCTATATTGTCGAGAAGATACCTTTTATCGGAGATTGGATGCGGAAGTTCCGGGACTTTGGCGCGGAGAAGATGAAAGAAAAAACTTGGATTAAAAAGGTCGCATTCGTAGGTGTCGCCCTGTTCGTAGTGATACCGTTTCAAGGGAGTGGTGGTGTAGGTGCATCGATATTAGGTCGGGTGGTAGGAATGAACAAGTATCATGCGTGGCTAGCTATAATAGTTGGTTCCTTTTCCGGCTGCTTTCTCATAGCATCCGCATCATATTATATAGGAAATACAATACTAAAGGCATTTGACAACAGCATGGTTCAGGGCATAGGCATTTTGTTGGTGTTAGGCTTTATCTTTGTATTTCTGTATTTCTTCTTTAAACACAGAAATCAACTGGAGGAAAAAGAATGAAATTAAAAGAAAGGAATATACTGCTCACCGGAGCGGCTGGATTCATAGGAAGTCATCTTGCGGATGCCTTGGTTCAGAATAATTACGTTAAGGGTTACGACAATCTCTCGTCAGGCAAAGAAGAGCTTGTAAAACACTTAATTGACAACGACTCTTTTGAATTAGTGGTGGCCGATGTTTTGGACATGAACCGATTAAAGCGGGAGATGGAAGGATGCGATATGGTTTTCCACCTCGCAGCCAATCCGGATGTCAGACTAGGGATGTCAGACACCTATGTTCATCTCGAGCAGAACATAATTGCTACTTACAACGTCCTTGAGGCGATGAGGCAATGTGGAATCGATGATATAGTATTTACGTCAACGTCTACAGTGTACGGTGAAACAGAGGTCATACCCACTCCAGAGAATTATGGTCCCTTGAAACCCATCTCCCTTTACGGCTCGTCCAAACTAGCCTGCGAGGCCATGATATCCGCGTATTGTCATTCTTTTGATATGCAGTCGGTTTCCTTTAGATTCGCTAACGTAGTTGGCCCCCGAAGTACCCATGGAGTAACCTATGATTTTGTTAAGAAGTTAAAGTACAATTCTCTGGAACTGGAGATACTAGGTAGTCCACCAGGTACAACAAAGTCCTATTTCTTCGTTTCTGATTGTATAGAGGGCATGCTTTACGGTGTGAAAAATAGTGATAAACCTGTCGAATATTTTAACATGGGATCTGAGGATTACATAAATGTGAAGCAGATAGCGGACATAGTCTGCAAAGAGATGGGCTTGGAGGACGTGGATTATCGATGGACTGGAGGTGCGGGCGAAGGCCGTGGTTGGAAGGGAGATGTTAAAGTGATGCTGCTGTCAATAGACAAACTGAAAGCTTTGGGCTGGTCTTCTACATACAGCAGCGAAGAATCCATTGCAAAAACGGTGAGGAGTCTACTATAGTATTGACGCAAGGATATCCAAAGGTTTGGAAAGCCAGAGAGCGATAACCAAACAGGTTGCGAAGTACACATAGTACATTATTGCGTATTTGTATCGGTCTACTCTATCCCATATGTTCTTATCTTCTTCCATATGATCAACTCTTGTCATATTATTGTCAGACAATAATAGAGTGTCATCGGTCTATTTATATCTGTCGCTTTTTTACAGTATTTTTTGGAACTTGGACGAGGTCAAAAATTCAAAGTTATCGAATCCCCGGGTTTATAGTACTGGACTATTGTTGTTTCCTTCGGAGTATCGGCCTCAATAAGGTCCGATATCCACTCTTCGTTACCAAAGGTGTGTATAGGGACGAAATATTTCGGTTTAACTTTATCGATGAAGTCAACCGGACCGGCCCAGCTTTTCAGCCGCTTATCCATGTTGGAGAATGCGATATCAATATCAAGTCCCCTAAGATGTTCTAGGGTTTTTTTAAATATCTTTACATGCACCCGCCTTTTTTTCTTGCTCCATTCGGGCCAATCCCATTTAGCTAAATCACCTCCGAAGTAGATGGTGCGGTTATGTAACTTGATAAGATAAGCTACTCCTTGGTCGTTACTTTTGAAGGTTCTAACATGTAAGTCTTTTACTTCCCTTATCTCTTCGTCTGACAAAACCACTGCGTTGTTAGGATAGTTTATGTCATCCGGAACAATGTACTGTGTGTATTTTGCTTCAAGATCAAAAACTCGGGGACTGTAGTGGTCTCCGTGGCCGTGGGAAATGAAAACGTACAAGTCCTTATTTTTAACCTGTTTCTCTATTGTATCCCAAATGTCTCCTGGTAAAAATCCCCTTCCGGGTGGATCAAACAGTAGTGTTTTTCCAGAGCATTCGAGTATAAAGGAACTGTGGTATATGTAGGTAACTTTGATTTTTTGCGTCACATTGGAAAATATGTACTGATGGTATTTACTTCTTACCCACCACAAAAGTTAAACACACCTTCTCGATAGCTTTTAACAACCATTTTGCTGGGGTGACAGAGCGGCTAATGTGACCGCCTGCAGAGCGGTTTCCCGGGGGTTCGAATCCCTCCCCCAGCTCTGTTTGATTTACTTTAAGGAATTCCCCTCCTGTTTGATGTGACATAACGGGGCGAAATATAATAGTTCTTAACACCGCCGACAACAGCAGACTTTTAAATAGATAATTCCTTAACGTCATCTATGACAGTAAAGTTAGACGGCAATTCATTAAAGATAAACGATGTTCAAAGGGTTGCGCGATTGAATGAAAAGGTCGAGCTCAGTCCTGAATGTAGGAAAAGGATTAAAAATTCTCGAGATATAGTAGAAAAGGTATTGGACGAGGGAAAAATTGTATACGGCATAAACACTGGTTTTGGTGAACTCACAAACGTTAGGATAGAAGAAAAGAAAACAAAGGATCTCCAGAAGAACCTGATTGAAAGTCACGCTTGCGGCGTCGGAGAGCCTCTAAAAGAAGATGTAGTAAGAGCTACTATGCTGCTGAGGGTGAATACCTTAGCCAAGGGTTACAGCGGTGTAAGGCCTATATTGATAGATACTATTATGTCTATGCTAAATTCCGGCGTTTGCCCTTTGATACCCTCTCAGGGTAGTGTAGGTGCTTCCGGTGACCTTGCCCCCCTAGCACATATGTCATTGGTACTTATTGGCAGAGGCGAGGCATTTTTTGACGGTGAACGGCTTAAGGGAAAGGAGGCTATGGAAAAAGCAAATATCAGGCCTCTAAAGCTTCAAGCAAAGGAAGGTCTGGCACTACTGAACGGTACTCAGGTCATGACCGCCATAGGCGCTCTAGCGGTCTATGATGCATGGATCACACTGAAATCAGCACTCGTGGCAAGTGCTATGAGTTTGGAGGCGCTCAAAGGTACATCGACGGCTTTTGATAAACGTATACACCAGGCGCGAGCTCACCTGGGGCAGATAAACTGCGCGGAGGCACTGAACCGTCTTACTGAATCTAGCGAGATATTGATATCTCATATTGATTGTGATAAGGTACAAGATCCATACACACTAAGGTGTATGCCTCAAGTGTATGGAACCGCTTTTGATGCCTTGAGTTACGTACAGAAAGTGCTGGAAATTGAGATGAACTCGGCGACTGACAATCCTCTGGTATTTCCCGAAGGTGATATAATCTCCGGCGGAAATTTTCATGGGCAGCCAGTGGCATTAGCGATGGATATGTTCGGTGTAGCGATTGCCGAGGTTGGTAATATCTCCGAACGGACCACTGATAAATTGATGTATGAAGAAGAAAGCGGCCTTCCGCCTTTCCTTACGAAAAACCCCGGTTTGAACTCCGGTTTTATGATCGCCCAGTACACCGCAGCATCGTTGGTATCCGAAAATAAGGTCCTTGCACATCCAGCCTCTGTGGATTCCATACCCACTTCTGCAGGGCAGGAAGACCACGTTAGCATGGGGACCATCGCCGCTAGAAAGGCAGAGAGGATACTAAAAAATGTGGAATATACCATATCCATCGAACTTTTATCCGCTGCCCAGGGACTGGAATTCGTGGACTTAACTCCCGGTAAAGGCGTTGAAGCAGCATATGATGAGATAAGAAAACATGTTGACCCCCTGGAAAAAGATCGATCACTGGCTCCTGATATCGAATTGGTTCGTAAGATAATAAAAAACGAAATTGTAGTTGATGCGGTGGAAAAAAAAGTCGGTCCTCTTTTTTGATAAACTTTTAAAACCTACCTCTATATGGTCATAATATGTCCTACGAACTCAGTCGCTTCGAGAAAATGGCTTTACTTGCACTTGATGAGGCAGAAGGCGAGGCAGCTCCTGATGAGCTGGCTGAAATAGGTGATTTCGAACAAACGTCTCAGGTGATGAACGCGGTTTCGTGGCTGCATTCCAAAAGATTGGTAGAGGTGCGGGACGACGAAACGAGATACTTTTCTTTACTCAAAAAAAGTGCGGCCTCAAAGGATCTACCCGAACGTACGGCTTTAAAGTATCTTAAAAAAGCCGGAGGCCGATGTACCGTGGACGAAATTCAGGAGCAGACAAGTCTAGGTAAGAAAAAAAGCGGTATCGCACTCGGTTGGCTCAAGAAAAAAAATTGGGCTAAGATAACAAAACGAAGTGGCGAGACTTGGCTGGAAATGACTAAGAAAGGAAAAAAGGCTCTAGGTGAAAAGGGCAAGGATGAGGAGTTGATTGTAAGACTCCAAAGGGAAGGAGAACTTTCCGAGGATGAAGTCGATATCTACGCCGCAAATAAGCTGCTTTCTCGTAAGGAAATACTGAAGGAGGAAGTATGTGTTAAAAGAACTGTAACGCTCACAGATGAGGGATACAAAGCACTCAGGGGCGGAATAGAGTTAAAACCTGAGATCACCCAATTGACCTCTGAAATTATCCGCACTGGTGCTTGGGAGGAAGCACACATTCGGCCCTATGACATTAAGGCCTTCGCACCTACTAAATTCGGTGGAAAGAAACACCCTTTACGTAGGGAGATCGAGGAAATAAGGAGGGTATTCTTAGAGATGGGTTTCACCGAGATCAAATACGATTTTATACAACCTGCCTTCTGGAATATGGACGCTCTGTTCATACCTCAGGACCATCCTGCGAGAGACCTCCAGGACACCCATTACCTTAAAAGACCGGCTAGGACGGAAGTAGATGCGGTTGAGAATGTGAAGGATATGCATGAGACCGGTGGTAATACCCGTTCTAGAGGGTGGGGTTACAAGTGGTCTTACGATATAGCCTGCCGTAATGTACTACGAACTCATACTACTTCTACTACCATAAGAGCACTCTCTGAAAACCCTGATGCTCCTCAAAAATTTTTCTCGGTTGATAGGAATTTTAGGAGTGAGGCAACGGATTCCACACATCTATCGGAGTTTATACAGATTGAAGGAGTGGTCATGGAGGAAGATGCCAACATGAACATGCTTATAGGTCTGTTAAAGGAATTTTATGGTAAGATGGGTTTTGATGATGTAAAAGTACGCCCCAGCTATTTTCCTTTTACCGAACCTAGCCTAGAGGTATTTGCCAAGTACGGTGATGATTATTTGGAGATGGGAGGTGCGGGTATATTCAGGGAAGAGGTCACCGCACCACACGGCATCGAAGCCCCTGTTTTAGCCTGGGGTCTGGGATTGGAGAGACTGGTCATGTTGAGGCTTGGTATAAAGGATATCCGTGAACCTTATAAGAACGATGTATCTCTGTTAAAAAGCTATTCTCTCCTTTAAAGGTTGAAAAATAAAAAAACAAGGGATATGTGGATCCCTTTAATAGATTTTAAAGAAGTTTATTCAGATATCTTCCATGTCCGAAAGCTCATCTTCTTCCTCTTCTGGTGAAAAGTCTTCGCCTTCTTCTTCCTCAAAGGTATCAAATTCTTCATCGGGCTCTTCTTCCGGTTCTCCTTTACCGCGTTTCATAGCCACCATGATGATGACTATGAGAACAATTATCAACAGGAGGAGTAGCCACCAGTAATCCTCAAGGAAGCCCGGTTCGGCAGGTTCGCCTTCATCCTCTTCGAAGACAGCGGTAACCGTCATGTCTTCGGTCATGGTCACATCTATAGATGCGGGTGTTCCAGTTGCATCACCGGTCCATTCTACAAATTTCCAACCATCTGCTGCTGTAGCTGTTATTGTTACCTCAGTACCTTCCTCATAGGTGTGGGACCCTTCTTCCGGATCCGTCGTTCCTTGTCCATCGACTTCGATAGTCAAGTCGAATTCTTCGGGCACTTGTTCCTCTTCAAAGACGGCTGTGACGGTCTTATCGTCGTTCATGGTCACGGCAATTTCAGTATTAGTACCGGAAACATCACCGCTCCAGTGGCTGAATTCCCAACCATCGTCAGCAATTGCAGTTATAGTGACTTCCATTCCTTCGATATGCGTGTGTGTACCTGCCTCGGGGTCGGTGGTACCCTCACCTTGGATGACTATAGTTAGATCGAACTCTTCCAGGTCCGTTTCGAATACGGCGGTGATGGAGTAATCGTCGTCCATGGTGATAGTTGTTTCAGCCGAAGTGGTGTCTGCGATAGTATCTATATCGCCGGTCCATTCCACGAACTCATAATTCTCGTCCGCTACAACGACCAGATCCACCTCGGTGCCTTGTATGCGGTCAAATGTGCCTTCTCCGGGCCCTGTCACTTCTCCACCGGGTGTACTATCGATGGTCAATTCAAAGGTGTCCTGTTCGGTTTCGAATTCAGCGGTCACCGTCTTATCGCTGTCCATGGTAATGGTGGTTTCCGTGCTGGTCCCAGAGGCGTCACCGGTCCATTCCACGAATTCCCAGTCATCGGCTGGAACTGCTGTAAGCGTTACGGTAGTTCCATCTTCATACTCATCTTGGTCCGGGTCTCTTTCTACAGAACCGTCTCCGTTGATATTTACCGTTAGAGTATAAGTTTCTACAGGCATCTCTTCGAATACCGCCGTGATAGAGTAATCGTCGTTCATGGTTATCGTGGTCTCAGCAGCAGATGTGTCGTCTATAGTTCCAACATCGCCGGTCCATTCTAAGAATTCGTACCCTGAGTCCGCTGCAGCGACCAGATCCACCTCGGTGTCTTGTATGCGGTCAAATGTGCCTTCCCCAGGTTCTGTCACTTCTCCGCCGGATGTACTATCGATGGTCAATTCGAAGACTTCCTCTTGGGTATCGAATTCAGCGGTCACCGTCTTATCGCCGTCCATGGTAATGGTGGTTTCCGTGCTGGTCCCAGAGGCATCGCCAGTCCATTCTACGAATTCCCAGCCATTGGCGGGTGTAGCAGTCAGGGTTACGGTAGTACCTACTTCGTACTCCTCTTGATCTGGATCTATATCTACCGTGCCATCGCCGTCGATGTTCACCGTCAGGGTATAGGTTTCTACATACTCTTCGAATACCGCGGTCACCGTCTTGTCGTCGTCCATGGTAACAGTCGTTACGGTGTCTGTTCCAGAGGCATCGCCAGTCCATTCCACGAACTCCCAGTCATCTGCCGGATCTGCGGTTAGCGTAACTACGGTACCGTATTCATACTCAGCTTGATCTGGATCAACATCTACCGTCCCTTCTCCGTCGGTATTAACAGTGAGAGAATATGTCAGTATATCGAATTCAGCCGTGATAGAGTAATCGCCGTTCATGGTTATTGTGGTTTCGGCACTAGAGGTGTCGTCTATAGTTCCAACATCACCGGTCCATTCTGCGAACTCGTATCCATCGTCTGCAACAGCGACCAGATCGACCACTTCACCATGTTCATAGGTGTGCGTGCCTTCTCCTGGGTCAGTAACTTCTCCACCTTCCGTAGAACCTACAGTTAGTTCTACATCAGGCATAACCGGCCTTCCGGTTTCGTCATCTATTATGAAGTCATTTGCGCTGTTGTCTGTATCGTGCCCCCATGGGTCTCGTACCAATCCCTCACCGGATCCGGGTGCAGTTGGATATTCGGGATGTATGGTGTTCGCCGGTGCTTGGATGTTTCCGTACTCAACTCTGTCCATAACAATCCAACCGTTGTCGGCTATCCCCCCTGCTGCATTCCAAGAAAGCATCATGTGGCCCCCGTCGTTACCTAAAACGTCATTAGCTCCTAGATCTACATATAGTAAATCTCCGTGCAACGGATGATAATCCGTGGTCAAAGCATCCAATGTTTCTGAAAATCCATCGTGAGTATCTAGTCTCCAGTCGGCAAGTGTTATACCTTCAGTTTCGTAGAGGTATACATATTGTGTGCCGGTATCACCTGGTTGGGACACCAGTTCATTGATCTTCACTTCGGTGCTGGGTTGTCCAGTGGTCTGGAAGCTTAGATCACTTTCCTCTATCATACCGGCTTCAAACCCGCTGGTTTCATCTGCAATGTAGATGTTCCCTACTCCATCATCTATTCTGTAGATTATAGTTTCTCCATCGACGCCTCCCGTTTTATAGTCCGGGGCCGTAGGATCATCTGGGTCATACCCTGGAGTATAGGTTTGATAAGAACCATCTCCGTTAAAGGTTTCAACCGTCTCGTATTCTGTACCATAGATCCATGCGGATACGACATAACCGTCTTCAGCAGGACTCCCGTCTATGATTGCTTGCCCATACCTTTCGTGGGGTATTGTCGTGGTAGCCATAATAGGTATAGCCGACAACACCAAAGCCATGGCGATCAAAAAAGAAAGACCGCACACAATAGTTTTTCTCATATTTTCATTCTCCTTTTAAGTTATGGTAATCAAAGTTGTACCTACAGATAGGCAAACCAATATAAGTTTTATGACACATGAATGGCACAAGTTCAAAAGAGATATGGCTTTTTTGAAAGATAGCCACATGTATTTTAACTGTGAACTGCAAGCTCACATTTCTCCTCTAAAAGACTTATCAATATAACTACATTATTTTCGTCTAACCTATTTCAAAATTTAAAATGATGTCAAAAATTATTTACACCAGTAGAAAACTAACATTGTTGAGAGTTACAAATTGGAGGAATAATTTGCCAGAAAATCGCATCATATTTAGGATAATAGCTGAGACCACCAAAAAAGGAAAGGCCAAATTGGACCTCTCGGGAAATATGTTGGTCGAACTTCCCCCTCTCATCGGAAAACTAAATAATTTACAGGAGCTTTATCTTTCCGAAAACGCTCTAAGTGTTCTTCCTAAAGAAATTGCGAAACTTTCCGAACTGAGAATCTTAATATGTAATTTCAATAGACTAGAGGAAATGCCCACCTGTATATCAAGACTATCCAATCTTAATAAATTGGACCTCTCGGATAATGAAATCACGGAATTGCCTGCAAATATAGATAAACTCACTAAGCTTAAGACATTTTTACTGTCTGGTAACCGCTTGAAAAGACTTCATCCAAACATAGGTAAAATGAATAACTTGAGCGTACTCGTACTGTCTGGAAACCAGTTAGAATCTTTACCCCCTACTATAACTAGGCTAAGGAGGTTGGTAAAGTTAGACCTATCGGATAATCGCTTGGAAGAGCTGCCCAACAACATAGATAAACTTTCTAACCTACGGACTCTTTTGATCTCCTCAAATCGTCTATTTGAATTTCCAAAAAATATCTGTAAGCTAACTGACCTTGAAGAGCTATATCTCACGGATAATGATATAAGGAAACTACCGCCAGAGATTGGCAAGCTGACCAATCTGAAGACACTATATCTAAAGAATACTGGGCTAAAAGACATACCCCCGGAAATAGGCGAACTGGAAAATCTAAGATTACTAGTGTTATCGGACAACAGGTTGAAAGATATACCTACAGAGATTAAAAGAATAAAAAAGCTGAAGTGGCTTTATTTGATCGGCAATAAAGGTCTCACCCTTAACAATGAGGTCATAGAGTCCTTCGCCGGCATGAAAAAATTCATACTTAAAATGCCGAAACAGTGATATGTTTTCGAACCGTCGGAAGGATTTTTAGTTATTGTTTTCCATAGATGATTCCTTCTTTTTTAAAATCTTTTTCGGCTCAACGTCCTTAGGTTGCTGTGTTTTTTCTGTTTTTCCTAAAGATGTATCCACCGATTCGTCATCGTAAGAAAAATCCTCTTCTTCAGGGGGGTCTAGGTCCTCTTGTGAAAAGTTCTCCTCCCCCTGTTTTTCTTCACCACGCTTCATCACAACGACGATGGTGATAATAACTATGATCAATAAAAGTATTAACCACCAGTTTTCTTCTAGGAAGCTTGGATCTGCTGCATCTTGGCCACCGTTGGAATCATCGTTGTCATCCTCTCCGTTAACCGTAACCATAACCGAATCGTCCCTATCGTCGCTCTCGACTTTGAGAGTGTAGTTCCCTTCGTTGGTCGCTGTCCATGTGAACTCCCCTGTATGTTCCTGTTCAGGCTCCAACATTAGGTCGGCATGTACGTCTTCTTGTATATCGTCTATACTGAACACTATACTCTGGGTGCCTTGTGTACCACCTGTATTCCAAACACGGTAAGAGACAGTGACTTCTCCATCTTCTTCGACCTCTTCATCGTGTTCCGTGATCTCAACCCTGAACAATGGTTCATCCTCCGGTCCGGGATCCACCGTTATGGTCACCGAATCGCTGTCGTCGTCACAGGCTATTTCCAGTGTGAATGTTCCTGCCTCTACAGTGACCCATGTGAACTCGTCCGTGTGCTCTGCACCTGCGGCCAGGGTAAGAGATGCATATACTACGTCCTCGGGTACTCCATCTATGCTGAAAACGATATCCTGGGTACCCTGAATACCTCCGGTATTTCGTACTTTATACTCCAAGGATACCTCGTCCCCTTCCTCCACTTCGCTGTCAAACTCCAGTATCTCTACTTCAAAGTAAGGATCATCTAACTCCGGTGTTTCAACGGTTACCATTACAGAATCGCTGTCGTCGTCGCTGCTCACTTCAAGATTATACGTCCCCTCATTCTCGGCCGTCCATGTGAACTCGTCCGTGTGTTCTGCACCTGCGGCCAGGGTAAGAGATGCATATACTACGTCCTCGTGTACTCCATCTATGTTGAAAACGATATCCTGGGTACCCTGAATACCTCCGGTATTTCGTACTTTATACTCCAAGGATACCTCGTCCCCTTCTTCCACTTCGCTGTCAAACTCCAGTATCTCTACTTCAAAGTAAGGATCATCTAACTCCGGTGTTTCAACGGTTACCATTACAGAATCGCTATCGTCGTCGCTGCTCACTTCAAGATTATACGTCCCCTCATCCTCCGCCGTCCATGTAAAGGTGCCGGAGTATACCTCCTCCTCATCCAGAGTTAAATCACCATGGATATCCTCCTGCACACCGTCTACGGTAAACACTATGTCCTGCACATCCTCTAGATATCCGATGTTCTCTACGGTGTACTCCATGGAAACGATATCATCGACCATCACCTCATCGTCGAAAGAAATTATCTCTACGTTGAAGAAGGGTTCATCTTCAGATAGTGATTCCACCGTAACCATCACCGTGGCCGAGGAAACTCCGTCATAGGTGGCAGTTACAGAATATTCTCCTGGTGTGTCCTTGTTGAATATTCCCTGAGTATCTGTATTCTGCCAGGTAAAGTCTTCTGGATCATCTGTTATCAAGTTATCATATTCATCGTAGGCACCAGCCGAAAACTGCAGAGTAACGTTCACCTTGACTGTTTGATCTTGAGAGGGTTGTATTTCAACGCTCACAACATCCCCGGGCAACACTTCTAGTGTCGATGTTCCAGTCACCCCTCCATAGGCACCGGTAACCGTCCACGTACCCACGGCTTCCGATGTATAAACACAGTCGTACCAGCTCCCACCTGCTCCTTCGCTTATCGACCAGAGAGTATCTACGGTCACATCTCCGATCTCATTATCGTATTCGTCGTAGGCGGCGGCCGCATATGTTTGGGTATCTCCAGCAGTGATGGTCACCGCGTCTGGAGATACAACTATGCAATCTACGGCGGCGGTTGATACATAAAAGTTATCGTACTCCGTTACCCCCTCTATGATGACGTTAACCTCGTAGCTGCCCACAGTAGTTATTTCGTCCCACGAATACTCTCCATGACCTGACGTAAACATCAAATCAGTGGTATCGGTAACGCCGTTTATGGTCGTGGTGACCTGGTACTCACCTTCCATAGAAACACCTTGGTCATCTTCTGCATCATAGATAACGATGAGCGGTTGTTCACCCGCTGCGATATCCTCCACGGAAACATTGAACTGGACCGCCTGATGTTCCTGGACTGGAACAGTACCTTCGCACTCTCGACCGGCATCGTCCTCGGCATGTACCTTATACCACCAGTGTATATCGTCTCCTTCACCCTTATTCTCGTCGACGTACTCGTAGTAAAGCGAGCTCTGGGCATATACGCTTCCGATGGAAGAACCCCATGGGCCTTCTTCACTCTCGGAGCGGTATACATTATACCGCAGCACCTCATCAGGATCGCCTGGGCTTGGATTCCATGATATCAGATTGTGCTTTTTTTCCTGACCTAGGATAGTCAGGCTTATATGGTCCATCCATATCTCTCCTTCGGCTCTACGATCAATGAACTGTGCCGAATTACCTTCAGCCTCCACGTGCATCCATATCCTTACTGCATCTACGGTTCCCAAGGGTTCGTATATTACATCTTCAAACTCTACCCAACCAGTGTCACCATCGGAAGTATCGTTATCGGAACCTAAGGTTTGCCAACCGGTATCGGTATCGTGGACACGGACTTGAATTTCAGCATGATTAACTTTTGACGCTCTAGGTCCTACGCCTTGGGTCGTTATATATTTTCGGAACGCACCGCTGAAGGACACCGGTTCGGACGTAGGTACGATCTCCTGCTCCCAGTGAGACTCCTCCGTGGTTATATTATTGATCCCTTTGGCTTCCGCCTGAACATGGATAGAGCCACCCTGCAGGTGGGATTGATTGTCCCATCCCGCCTCACCGTCATCTACCACTCTGGTCAATATCCAAGGTTCGTATCCATCTAAAAACACACCGTTATCTACTAGGTCGTCGGCACCGTAATGTTTTACGTTCAGATCCGACGGCGGCTCGGGCGGGAGCGTTTCTATGGTGAAGTACCCGTCGCTTATATCTACTCCGGATAGTTCTTGAGTATCCACCGCCGCCGCCCGTACTAAACATTCCGTACTCCCGTAGTTTGGAACTAGCCAGCTGTAGTTACCTTGATCGGATATTCCGCTCTCGATGGTGGTCCATGTGACACCTCCGTTGATACTGTAGCTTAGGTTGATGTAGTCTATGGGTGAGCCACCTTGCTCTGCGGTCCATTCTATGTCTTCGTGGGTTCCTGCGGAGAATATCTCTCCCCCATTCGGCCTGTTAACGGTTATCGAGGGAATATCCCCCGGCTCAGGAACTGCATTGTTGTTGTCCTCTTCCAACGCATCTTTACTTACGGCTCTCACGATATACCACCACAGTATATCGTCCTCGGTGCCCTTATCCCAATCGATGTAATTATATTCGTCCAGCCCTACGGCATCTACACTGGATATTAGATCATAATCGCCGGGATTACTGTCGGAACGGTAGATGTTGTAATGACTCACGTCCTCGGGATCATCCGGGCTCGGTCCCCATGTAACCATGTTGTGTTCGTTCCCGTCTGATATTATACCCTCCGCAGTAACTAGTATATTGTCTATCCTCCAACCTTCTTCCATATCCTCATCGTAGGCCTCTATGCCCGCATCCCACCTCAGGTGTACGTTCTGTCCGACATAGGCGGTGAGATCGAAGGTTACCGTCTCCCAATCTTCCTCTCTGCTCCATGCCTGCTGACCTCCCAAGGGGTTTCCGTAGTTGTCGTTGATGGCACCGTCGTAACCCTCGTTTGGTGTGATGATACTGAAATCGCCGTTTACACCGTTGGTGGATATCTTAACGTTACCCCCGTCCAGCAGTGTAGTCAAAGCACCGAAGGAGCGCCAATGGTCAAAGCTCAGTTCAACATAATCGGCCTCCTCGGGTATGGAGATCTCGGGAGATATCAACCAGCTAAGATATCCGTAACTTGATGTTTTATAATACTCTCCTTCACCAAAATCCCATGAGTGGGTTCCGGAGGAAGCACCGTAGGACCTTATCCCCCACTCACTCCCTGTATTTGATATCCCGGTGGTATACCCTTTATCACCATCTTCCAAATCATCCTCAAAAAGGATGCCGAAACCTATACCATAGTGATCCACGTTCAAATCCGTTGGTGGATCCGGGGCAATTCCTTCGACGGTGAAGTACCCGTCACTTTCATCCGTACCAGTTCTCCCATATGTATCCCTAACCACCACTTTTATCAAACAGGTATCGCTTGATTGAAGATTGACGGTCCACATATGATCCCCATCATCAGGTATACCTGTGGCTACAGGGGTCCATGTGTCCCCTTCGTCACTGCTGAATTTGATGTCTAGATTGTTGATAGGTGAATCTCCTTGGGATGTGACCCAGCTTATTTCTTCCTGAGTACCGGCGGTGAATGTTTCTCCACCGTTGGGACTCAACAAAGTGACTGATGGCGGAGTTCCCGGAGGGGCTTCCAATACCGTCAAGGTAGCGGCCTGATACACACTTGAAGGCGAACTGGTAAGATAGGCAACGATACCTACTTTACCGTGAATTCCAGGAGAGGGAGTATTGGAATCAACTTCAGGGGCCATTATTTCCGTGGTAAAAGCACCGGATGCATCGGTTTGCACATCCTGTGAAAAACCGGAAGAGGGAATTCCAAGGGTGAATTCACTTGAGGGGTGATCGGGGAAACTACCAGTGACTGTAACGGTTTGTCCGGCATAGGCTTCCGAGGGTTCTACGGTAAGTGAATTAGGATTTCCGGGAACGTTGTAGCTCTCAAGTACCCGCACCCTGTTGGCCCTGTCTGTGCGATCGACTACCTCCTGAACGTTGTTCTGAACATCTCCGTTATAATACAATTCCACCGTGCCTGTGTCATATCCACTTTCCTCATGAGTGATCAAATAAGAATCAAAGGTCCCTGCCGGGGTGGTAACCGAGGAAACGCCTTCAGCTACATGCACGTACCTATCGTAATCTTCAATATCATCCACGATTTCAGTATTGGTGTTTCCACCGGCTCGCACCTCGATGTACCCCTCACGATGTATAGTATTGTTGGCCCAGAAATGACCTCCTTGATTCAATGAAAAATCGTAGTTATCAAGATCTGGTAAATTTGTGGTTGTGGTGTCCGTTTCTATCTCTATTCGGGGATTGAAAGGTGCTTGTACTGTACCGTATAAGAATCTATATTGGTAATCAACGACAACTCCCAAATTGTCCATTCTGTAGAGGGTGTATCCCTCGTAGTAACCTCCCGAGAATACAACGTCATAATCCCCACTTGCAGATCCTCCCAGCAGCTCTCCATCGAGCTCCACACGGTAAACAGGGATAGATATTCCGTCGATATCTATAAATTCAATTGCCGCTACGGTATAGGTCAATCGTTCGTCCAAATCCATATTATCTGCCTGAAAATCCTGTTCATAGGTCCAGGATGTCCCGATCCTCCACGTGGGTATATCCTGTGACCCTGCACTGGTAGGTTCCGCCCCAGGTACATCGTTTACACCTGACACGTTAAAAAGTGTTCCAAATGATGCCGATATTAAAAATACGACTATCAATATGCTTATGCGTCTCATTAAATATCTCCTAAAAAAGGAGTATGTTAGAGCATATATAAGAGTTATGTTCCCATCTATCGATACTCGATCAAATAGAGTAGGAGGTCAAAGCCCTGAATAACCCCCTAGCTACTTTTTTCACTTCTACTATTCCACAACCCTCCTCAAAGATATCTCTCCTTTCTGAAGCCTTTACACAACTCAGAAGGTCGTTCGCCATCTATCCGTTAGACGGTGTGATATGCAAAGGGATCTAGGAGCTCGGTCGGAGATACGGACCGTCTGAAGATGAAGCTGGTGTGGATCATCCCTGGACCTCCGGGCCTTCCTTGGCCAATGGATCACTTTCTAAGAGCAGCCCACCAGTCCGCAGTTCTGGCACTGTTGGCACGGTTCCTTTTCTGCACCGCAGTTGGGGCAGCAGTCGGCCCTATCCATGGTGCCACCTCGGTCGAGGTATTCGTTCCCTTATCAATCCATCTCGTTCCCTCTGCCTCCAGAATCGTTTCACTTTTGGAGATGTCATATGATCTACTGTGTGTTCAGTGTATATAAGTTCAGATATGAGGGGTGGGTGAAAGTGACCAGCGGACTCTCTTGCAGGTTGCCCGTAGCCCCCAGATATGAAAGGTGTTTTTGATTGCTTGAGCATGACTCCCCTGTAAAAAGCCCCGGGCAGGGAAACTGATCTATACGGAAACACTGAAGTATTTGGATCGCAACCCTAGAACAGACTTGAATAGGAGAGGGTCAACGCGCATATGTCCAAAAAATAGATTTAAGGGACAGTGATACCGGCGATGTGGTAAAGTATGAGTATATCGAGTAAAATGTAAATATAAGGTCAATATGTTCACACCTAACCAAAGGTGGTTGGATATGTCAGAAAAAAAGAAAGAGATGTTGAAACGTATCGACGAGATCATCGCGGAGATAGAGAGGGCTTAAACCCCCTGCGGTGATCTCTGAAAACCATTCTAAAAGCTTCCTCTTCTGATTATAACCGTCAGAAGCCAGACACCCATGAGAACGGATACTAAGAATATGTAAGGTCCGAAGAGAATCTGTTCGCCGGACATCACCACCAGGGCGGAACCTATGATTATAGCGGCGGTTATTATGGTATAACTCAACTGGTTAGAGATGGTTTCCAGCCTCGTTTCCATCTCCCTCAATCCTTTATGCTCGATGGTCACCGCAAAGTCCCGCTCCTCGAACCTCTCAAGCACGTTGTTTACTTTACCCGGGATGTTGGATAGCAATCTTTTGTAGTCCTTAGCACTGTCGAACAATGATTTCAACTGAGCTCTTGGCCCGTACTTTTCCTGTATTATCTCTATTATCACGGGCTCGGCGGCCTCAAAGAAATCGAATTTAGGATCAAGGGCATTGCATATCCCCTCTGTTTCGATGAGTGCCCGTTCCATGAGAAGAAAGCTGGCAGGGAGGGAAATATTGTGTTTATTCACTATCGTCATTATCTCTTCGTTGGCACCCTCCTTGAACAAAATATCCTCCTTTCTTTTGTAAAGTTCTAGTATATCTTCTATATCCCACTCCAGTTCTTCGGAATCGTATTCACCGTGCTGTACGCTCAGCTCAAGTAAATTATCCTTAACTGCCTTTGTATTTCCTCTTGCCATAGCTACGAAAAGGTCTATCAACTTATGACGCTTCTTAAGGGATATCCTACCCACCGCACCAAAATCAAAGAATACCACCCTTCCGTCCTGTCGGTAGTAAACGTTTCCCGGCGATGGGTCCGCATGAAATATACCGTGGATAAAAAATTGACGCAGCATAGCCTGTGCCATATGAGTTGCCAACTCTCTTTTGAATTCCAGAGAGAGGTCTTCGTCGATGGCTTTTCTGATGCTGTTGCCCTTTATGTTCTCAAGTACCAGTACTTTTTTTGTCACGTACTTCCAGTATACCTTCGGTACCTGCACATTTGGATCCTCTTTGAAAGCCTCGTAAAACCGCTGAGCGTTCCTTGCCTCCATAGTGTAATTAAGTTCCTTTTCAAGCATCTTTTTAAATTCATTCACTGTGTCCTGGGGATGATACATTTCACTATCAGGTACCCATTTTTCTATCAGTTGAGCTACCTTTTTTATCAGGGCCATATCGGCCCTCACTCTATCCCTTATGTTGGGCCGCTGTACCTTGACCACCACTTCCTCTCCCGTTCTAAGGGTGGCCTCGTGTACCTGACCTATGGAAGCTGAACCTAAGGGGGTGTTGTAAAATTCGTCAAATGTCTCTGAGATAGGCGCTCCGAACTCCTCTTCTATTATCTTCCTAGCATCCTCGGCGGGGTATGGGCTGACGTGCTCGTACAGCCTCCTTAGTTCGTTTGCAAATTCCATGGGTACCAGGTCGGGACGGAGAGCAAGGAATTGGCCTAACTTTATGAAGGTTGGGCCGAGGTCTTCCAGTAACCTCCGCAGCTCCTGGGCATCCATGCTCATCATCTTTTCCTCCATCTTGCCTTCCAGTCTGGTACGGGAGATAAAACTGCCTAAGCCTAATTCTTTGATAAAGTCGATTAAACCGTGTTCCACCAATATCTCGACTATCTCTTTCAACCTATCTATCTTACTTGTCAACTTCATGGTCAATCACGATATTGTGAACCTATATTTTATAATTTGTCCGCTTTTACGACATTTAATTAAGGAGAGATAGAAAGATATTTATTTATGTTCCTCCTCCGAGGCATAAAGAGGGCTGTAGGGACTTAACTTTTTAAATCTCCTCAAAAGGAGCCCTGCGGCCTTCTCTCTCCTCTAAATTTTTAAATACCCCCTTTCATATCGGGCAGAGAGTGAACAAGATGCCAGAACCGGAACCTTTTAGGATAAAGATGATAGAGCACCTCAAACTTTTATCAAAGGAGGAGAGGAAGAAAAAGATAAGCTCACTTCGATACAATGTATTCAAACTTAACGCAGAGGATGTATACATAGATATGCTCACGGACTCAGGTACATCCGCCATGAGCGATTTGCAGTGGGCGAAGATGCTAACAACCGAGCAGGCCTACGCCGGCAGCACTTCCTTCAGATTGCTTGAAAAAACCGTTTCAGAGATATTTGGTTTTCCACAGTTCCTTCCCGTACACCAGGGCAGGGCCGCCGAGAACATACTTTTTTCCATGATAGTCGAAAACGGTGATTACGTACCCAATAATATGCACTTCGATACCACCTACGCAAACGTAAAACACAAAGGGGGCACCCCGGTTAACCTAGTGGTGGAGGATGCCTACGATCCAGGCAGGGAAAAGGATTTCAAAGGCAATATGGATATCTCCAAGCTCAGGACCTTCATAGAAGAGAAAGGAAAAGAAAAGATCCCCGTGATCATGCTCACCGTCACGAACAACACCGCCGGGGGACAGCCGGTATCCATGGAGAATATAAAAAAGGTAAGAGAAGTGGCAGATGAGTATCATATTCCCTTTTTCCTAGACGTCTGTAGATTCGCGGAGAACGCCTACTTTATCAAGACCAAAGAAAAGGAATACGCCGACAAAACCATAAGGGAGATAGTAAGGGAGATGTTCTCTTATGCCGACGGATTCACCTTCAGCGCAAAAAAAGACGGACTGGCTAATATAGGTGGAATACTGGGTGTAAGAGACGAGGAACTGCATAATAGATGCGTTGAATTGGGTATCATAATCGAAGGTTTCCCAACCTATGGCGGTATGGCGTGCAGGGACCTAGCCGCCATCGCCCAGGGTATTCGGGAGGCTGTGGAGATGGAATATCTACAATACAGGCACCAGCAGGTCAAATACCTGGGAGATCTCCTTCACCAAGAGGGAGTACCCATCGTCAGACCGGTCGGCGGTCACGCGGTCTTCATAGATGCAAAGGAGTTCCTACCACACGTACCACAGTTACAGTACCCGGCACAGGCCCTAACCGCCGAACTTTACATCGAGGGCGGCATAAGGGGAGTGGAATTGGGGACTAGTGCCTTCGGTGAGACCGACGATGACGGTAACGTTCTCCCAGCTTCTCTGGAATTCACTCGACTAGCCATACCTAGAAGGGTTTACACACTAACTCACCTGGATTACGTTGCGGACAAGGTAATCTCTCTCTACGATAAACGCCAGGATATCCAGGGACTGGAACGCACCTATGCTCCCGAGTTGCTTGGACACTTTATGGCCGAATTCAAAGCATTGTAAAAGTTTCCCCATCATATGCAAATGTAGTAAACTACGAGTACTATTCAATAGTCCATCATCTAACTCAGAGACGCATCGGTGGGATTATGTATGCAACATTCGTTCCCTGGTTCGAAATTGAATTTGCTAGTATCATAGTCGTATGTGCGGTTGTGATCCTTAGATGCATCGTAGTATCCTATCTCGTCCACCTTCGACGGCAGTCCGTAATTGCCAGCTAGTAATCTACAGTCCAGGCGACGGTTTGATTTACGCCCATCTCCTCCAGCTGATACTACCAATCGACCTTTATGGGTCCGACAAACTGGAGTATGTAGTAACCTCTTCCCGAAGGGTCATATATACTTAATTCACGGGGGATCTCGGGCTCACCTTCCCCGGTATAAAAAGTATGGGACCGTAAACTCACCAGATCTCCGTCATCTAGGCTCTCGATCACGTGACCCTGTGCCAAGAGCTCTTTTCTTCCTTCCTCGGAAGTCTCTACCAGAAGGAAACTTTCGTAGTCCGCCAGAACATTGTGACCTCGGAAACTCATGTCTTCCAATGGCATTCCCCTTTTGTAAACTAGCATGAACATCTCTCCCTCCGGGGCATCATCGGGAAAAACAATCCCCGGTGAAAGAGCGGATATTACCAATAAAAGTAGTAATATCTCCGTGCATACTTCGGGCTTTCTCATTAATTTCACCTTTGTAATAAATACATTTCTTAATATGAGTAATCCACTATATACAATTATCTCTTTTGAGACGGGAAAAAGTAATTATCCACCGTATTCATGACCCCGGCGTTGAACGAGATAGAAAAGGCACGGCGATTCCTTTCCCGGGACCCAATACGTTACTCATACATCATTGCACACCTCAGGGAGCACTCCGATTTTATGCTGGAAGGAGCGCCGGATGCGGTGCTGGTGAGGGGAGAGAACGTGATATCCGTCACCGGGGAGATATCCCGGGTGCGTAGACTGCTAAAAAAACTAGAGCCCGGCGGGTACAGATTCCATGCCTTGGATCCCGTGGCCTTCAGGGCGGTGTCGGAGCTCTTAGAGGATGTTGACAGCGGACCCACATGGATGCTCGAGTATCCGTTGGAAACCACATTTCCCCACGACTCTATGGTCGAACCCCTGGTGCCGGAAGATGCTCCGGAAATATGTAAGTACTGGCACGGAGGAGACAGGGAGGCCGTGCCCTACATACTCGAACGCATAGAGAAGGGACCGGCCTACGGCATACGCATGCAAAATGAGCTAGTGGCATGGTCCTTGACCCACTATATAACGGAGCATGTCATGTGCCTCGGGTTCCTCCACGTCAAGGAGCAGTTCAGGTGCAAGGGATTGGCCATGGCTATCTCAAAACAACTCATCAACCATGCCCTGGAGAAAGATATGGTTCCCGTTGTGGACATATACAAGGATAACCTCCCTTCTCTAAAGCTGGCACGAAAGTTCGGGTTCAGGGAGATCGGCGAGAACCACTGGCTCACGTGCAGGGTTCCCTAGACAACTATTTTCACTCCGGCATATCTCTTATCCGCTTTAATACCCGATCTGTTTCTTCACTGTTCTCTTTTATCCCATTTTGCAAAGGCTCTTCTCAGGTGAGGTATGGTTATTGAACCCCCGACGACCAGGGCTATCGACATCACTTCTTCGAACTCCTCGTCCGTAACACCTTCCTCATCACACCTTATCAAATGATACTTGATGCAATCGTCACATCGCAAAACAACGGATGCCACAAGCCCCAGCATCTCCTTTGTTTTAACGGGAAGAGCTCCTTCCCGGTATGCATTCGTGTCAAGATTGAAAAAGCGTTTGATGTTCATACCGGCGTACTTCATAAGTGTCTCGTTGAGCTTTTCCCTTTCGTCCATGAAATCCGATCTGAGTTCTTCTTTATTCATGGAACAAAAAGGGTGCAGCGGTCTATAAAGCTTGTTCATCCTCGAGTTGAAATATGTTTACCTTACGGAAGCCGGCCAATCCCATACCCGCTTTTTCCGCAGCATTTTTTACCTCCTCGAAGGGCGTTTTGAGAAGTAAAAAGCTGTCCCCCCTCTCCCCGCTCCACCACATAGCATATCGTATCAATTTATCCACCGCCTCCTGCGATCCGACCAAGAAGGGTATGCTAATCCGACCATAGGCTTTGTGGTAGTTGATAAACAACACGCCCTGGATCTCACCCTCTCTTACATAAGAGTAGCAGTTACCCGCCTTAACTTCCTCTACCAGCAGCTCTTCAGTAAATTCTTGAGCTTCCCAGTTACTTATGTACAGTCCCTTGTATCCATGGTACTCCGGAGATGAGAGCACAATATCTCTAACTGCATGTAAATCCTTTTCCCGGTAAATACCGTTTATCGGATCACCGCTTCCCTCGAACTCAAGATGATATAGCTCCAGCAGAACACTGAATCCTCTCTTTTCAGCCAGATGAATGCTCTTTGCGTTGGTAACGTCCGTCATGAACCTCAGGGCGGTATGTTCCTTGTTGATCACTATCTGGTGAAACAGCCCGGCCACATCACTTCCGTACCCCTTTCCGTGGTAATCCGGGTGTATCCTCAATCCTTCCAGCCATAGAATTCCTCCGGGTTGACGTGAGTACTTGCATACACCGATTATGTTGCCTTCTAATACCGCCTTGTAAAACCCTTCATCCTTCACCCAAGTATCGAAAACCTTGGGTATGTAGTCGTTGCCATCCCAGATACCCGAACTCATGGCCTTGATCTCTTCCTTATCGCCGGGTTCTACCTTTTCCAGACGCATATCTGTAACCATAATACCCCTCATCATCTTAATACTTACGAAGGATTTACTTGAAATCGGAGTGCTAAATAAAATTCAACAACAGCAGCACTGCGATGATTATCACGATGTAGCGTATAGTATCCGGCAGGGAAACCTCTGAAATAACACCGTCTGACCACTCCAGGGGGAGCTTTAAAGCACGGCTGCTGAGCACGTAGGCACATACCACGGTAAGCAACAAAAGAACTCCTTTCATGCTCAACACGTTCCTGTATGCCAGATGCCAGGTGAATCCGGCTTCATAGAATTCGCCCGTTAGTGCAAAGGAGGCGGGGTTGACCATGTTGCTCATGAACATCCACGTGGTCAAGCCGCCTACAAAACACATCCCGCTAAGTACAACTAGGGGCACCATTATGCTCTCTGTTAGTTTATCCCCCTGGTGGGATTCCGTTCCCGATAACCGAAATATTCTGAATACAGAGAGGGCGGTGAGGAAGTGTATCAACAATATAACCGCGGAAAGCACCGGCTGATGCCCGGCAGTTTCCAGTAGAAAATACCTTCCGTAGAAGCCGTTGAAGGGAGGCAGTCCGGCCATGGACAGCAGGCCGATAACAACTGCAGCGGAGAGTATGATGTTGGATTTCAATAAGGAAATCCTGCGTATGTCCGCGGTACCGTAAAGGTACACCAGTGCGCCTACCGAAAGAAAGAGAAGGGTCTTATATAGGGTATGGTTGATCAGGTAAAGTATGCCTGCCGACACTGCACCCGGAGTCCACAAGGCGGACACCGCCAGCATGGTACCCATGTGACTTATTGTGAGCCAGGCCAGTATTTTCTTCATATCGTAGTATTTCATGGATACCAGTGCGGCTGTTAAACCCGTGATGGCCCCCAAAGCTGCTATAAGGTACCGTATCAACATGGTATCAAATCCTATCTGGAAAAGTTTCAGCATTATGTATGCACCTGTCTTAACGGTAACACCAGCCAAGATCGCGGTCATGGGGGTAGGTGCCGAAACATGGGCGTCGGGAAGCCATGTATGAAAAGGTACTATGGCAACTTTAACCCCTGCGGCTACCAGGAAAAAGGCGAATATGATGTTTTTAACATTTGCCGGCAGAGCGGGTATGGCAGTTGACAGGGCGTCCATGTCCAGGTATCCAGTGTAGAAGTAAAGCAAACCGATACCGGTCAGGAACATCACCGAGGCAACACTGCCGACCACCAGATAGTAGTAACTAGCCCTCAGAGATGCCCTGGAACCCGTGTAGGTAATAAGAACATAGGTGGTAAGTATTGTTATCTCAAAGAACACGAAACGGTTCACTATATCTCCGGTTAGAAACACCCCGTACAAGCCGGAGCTCATGAATAGAAACAAAAAATAGTAATTTTCGGACTTTGGTATAAGCTCTTTTTTTTCGAGGGAATAAACAAAGGAGCAGATGGTTACTATGCCTACCAATAGAACCATCAATGATGAAAGACCGTCTAGTACCAGAGATATGCCAAAAGGTCGGGGCCAGCCTCCCATCTCGTAAACGACTGCTCCACCATTCATTCTAGGTAAGGAGAACAATAAAAGCAGCACCGGGATCAAGAGGCTGAAAAAGGTTATCATATCTTTGTATATCTGAGACGGTAAGAACCTGTTGGTTATCCTCAGTACCAGCGCGCCGGTCAGAGGTGTTATTATCATGAGCATAGGTGCATGGTGCAGCATTCTACTCCTCGCCTCCCATATACTCGGTGACATCCAGGGTACCGTACTCCTGATGGAGATGGTACACCAGGGCCAGACCAAGGGCTGTTGTGGCCAGGTCGATTACTATGGCTGTGAGCATCACCGTGTGCGGGATGGGATCCACCATCACAGGAGAATGTCCCACTATGGGAACACCGCCCCCAGGGATATATCCAGTGGACACGAACAGCAGTATCAGTCCGCTGCCCATTATTCCAAGGCACATCATCATCTTGATGGAGTTTTTTGTTCTGGTCATGCCGTAGAGCCCAACCAAGATGGTCATCAACCCGATGTTCAGTCCGTTCAGCGTTCTTTCACCCCCATCCCGAAAAAGTAAACGAACACAGCAACCGTTCCCGCGAATACCTTGAGTGCGATAACGATGTCCAGTACTATACACATCAAGGGAGTATCTGGAAGCAGGTTGGAGAACAGGTGACCTCCTACCAGCAGGCCCGCCAAACCAACTATCAAAAAGGTTAGTGCTCCGAAGGTTTCGAACCAGTCTATGTTCTCAGCTAACCGGTGCACTTCCTTGCTACCATGGGTTACCATTATGAGTATGACACCCGAGGCCAGCAGTATACCTCCCTGAAACCCGCCTCCAGGTGAAAGGAAACCGAAGCTCGTGACGTAGACCCCGGAAAGCAGTATGAAGGGTGCTAGGGCACGTCCCGCTGTTTTAACTATGAGTGATGTCAAGGGTATTCCTCCTTGGTAACTATCTTACCGAGTATGATCACTCCCGCTATGGCTATGTAAAGCACCATGACCTCTCCGAAGGTATCGTAAGCCCGATAATCCAGCAGTATCGCCTCCACCAGATTATCGGCACCAGTTTTCTCCTGATGCTCTTTGTAGTACTCGTCCACCTCCGATATCTCCTTGTCCACGTATGTGAGTTGAAGACCGTGGAGCAGCAGTACCGCGATCATCAGCACCAGTATTAGGGTGACAATATCTTTACGCAACGGTATCATCCCCTTTTAACACACCTACTTTTTTCAATATTGACAGGAAGAGTACAGTCGTTGCAGCGGAGTTGACCACGGCGAAGGTAAGGGCAACGTCGGGTGCACGGTAAAGGTATGTCAGAATAACAAGAAAAGCTGCCGACATACCCAGAAATATGATACATCGTATCAAATTGCTCTCGAACACCACCAGTATGCATGCTCCCAAGAAAAGCACCAAGAAGAGCTGGGTAAGCACTATTTGTCCCCCCTTTTGTACATCTTTATTTCCATGGTATCCTTGTGCTCCTCGGTAAGGAATTTTGCCCTACCGATAGCGTGGCCCACTATGGGGGCTGTCAGTACGGAAAACAGTATCACCAGGACAATCTTACCGGATGTTTCGCTGAGACCGGTTCTCAGTAAAAGTCCCAAGAGTATGGTAAGAGAGCCGCCTGAAGTGGCCTTGGAACTGGCGTGGAGTCGCATGTAAGTATCTTGGAATCGTATCATGGCGATAGAGGCGAAGAACAGTATTACCGTTCCCAGGCACATTAGAAACAGGGAGACCATGTTCGTTATCAACTGAAGTCACCTCCCTCCAGATAACGGGCGAAGGCGATGGTACCAACGAAATCTAGAACAATAAAAGACACCGCGATATCCATATAATGTCCCATGCCGGTGTCCACGCTGACCAGGATGAATATGACCGTGACCACCACACCTACCAGGTTCAGTGCTAGAAGCCGATCGTAAACCGTGGGTCCCATAAAGAGCCTGTATGAAGAGAGGAGCACTGCGAATATCAGTATCACCGACAAAAGCATCAATATGCTCACTTGAACAACCCCCGTATTTTTTTGTCCCACCTTTTTATGGTCTTCTCCATACTATCCTCTAGATCCTCCGCTTTAAGATAAGAATAGTGTACGTAGAGCTCGTAACCATCCTCGACCTCCTCGGCATCAAGTACAAGGGTACCCGGTATCATGGTGATCATCATGGATATCAGTGTGACCTCGGACTCCGATGTGAGGGACACCTTTACCTTCATCACTTTGGGTTCTACAGCCATTGTGATGGTTTGATAGATCAGAACAGCGTTGGCGATTATCAAACTGACTATCACATCCAAGAGTAATACGAAGGCATTTTTCAGTGAAAGTAAGTAATCCCACATTGAGGTTTTTTGTCGATGCTCACCCCGTATGACGAATTCATGGGCCGTATACGTTACTAAACTTGTAGCTATTACACCCATGAAGAGGGTGTAGTAAGAAATAAAATTCGAACTCTGGGTTGAAAAGAAAAACCCGGTCAGTAAGAACCAAAAAATAAAAAGTAGTACGTCAAGTAGAACGTAATGCCTTTTCGGGACCTGATCTACCTTTTTATCGGATGACATTTTCCTGCTCTCCGTCTTCAATTATCCGTATGACGACTATTACCCCATGAGAGAGGGATTATAAAATTATCTCTGTTATAGGAGGCTGTCAGGTCCTTAGTGATATTTGATTATTTCCCAATAACCAGTAATGGAATATAATATACTAGATGAGTTTTCATGAATTGTGAAAATCTGTGAAATCGCTAAACTTTTGGCAGTCTCTGTTATAGTCATGGTCAACGACGCCACAGAAAATTACGGTTTACAGGGGATCGAAGGGGATACCACTACAGTTTGAGATTAAAAAAATTCGATGTTATGGGTGTAAGGAATCTGGAAGTGGTGTGGTAGATGAAGTTACTATCACCAACGACGATAAAGTCGGGAGAAGCTCTTTGTGTGGAGAACATCACACTGCATATACTCACCCAAGGGTCTAGTTACGATTTGGAATCCAGAAAGGCTACGTTACCTGGGGTTATCATTGAAGACCCTGATGTGGAGATTTGACCTCACCGACTACAACTGTTTATTTCTTGGCTACGGCTATCAACCTTTCCGCTTGTACACCATAATTTGACCTGTACAAGTCTCCGTAAATATCTATCGATGAAAAGCCAGCCCGTTTCAATAATTCCTTTATCTCGTATTTCGAGTAAAGCTTGTATAAGAACTTGTGTTCTTTGACCTTTCCATCTTTGATCAGTATCCAATTACTTTCAAGATATTCTCCCTCATCCTTTAGAAAGCGTTCTTCAAGAAAATATCCACCGTCTATGCGTCCCCAATCCCTTTCACTGTATATCCTATGCAAAATCTCTTTCCCCATTACATCTATTAGAAACCTGCCTCCCTTTTTCAAAGAAGAGTGAATATTTTTTATCACACGGTAGTTGTCGGCCTCAACCTCAAAATATCCAAAAGACGACCAGAAATTTATCACCGCGTGGTAGTGATGTTCCCTTACAAAAGATCTCATATCATCCTGTATGAATTCTACGGGCAGGCCCCTATCTTCAGCCTTTTTGGAAGCCTCTTTCATATAGGCCTCAGATAGATCCAATCCGGTGACGTCGTAACCCCTCCTGGCAAGTTCCAGAGAGTGCCTACCTATGCCGCATGCAAGGTCCAATATCTTTGCATCCTTTTCAAGAGCCAGTAGTTCTACGAACCTATCGACCTGTCTACTTGTCTTTTCAAGTCTTTCTCTGGGGAATAGAACGGGTCTGTAATCCTTCCAAAACCATTGATCCTCGAACCAGTCCTTTTTTGACATGTCGGTTCATCAAGAAGACACATACTATTTGTATTTATAGTAACTGATGGGGATCATACAAATATCAAAAGGAGAGATCGTAACCTAGTTTAAAAAAATAGAGTACCGCTATCCTGTTTACCTTTGCCTAATATTCACCGTATCAAATCAAGTACGTATGGTCTTCTTTTTCCATTTACCGGTTAAAAAATACAG
Organism: Thermoplasmata archaeon; assembly: GCA_046498385.1. Taxonomy (GTDB): domain Archaea; phylum Thermoplasmatota; class Thermoplasmata; order Halarchaeoplasmatales; family Halarchaeoplasmataceae; genus Halarchaeoplasma. The sequence continues at coordinate 29,409 of JAWOAU010000094.1, forward strand.
GTAGGAAGCTCCGGCCGCTATAGGATTGCTCAGCGCCATGCCTACCCAAACACCTAGTACACCCATATCGAAGCCGTAACCTATGAGAGGCAGGGACGGGAGTGCAAAAAGTGCAGATAAAAAGAGGCGCAGTCCCCATATTCGAAAGATCTCAAGGCCCATGGCTGGCATGGTATGGCCTGTTCCACGATAGCTGGAATCCAGAATCCGGAAGATGCCAAAAAATCCAATGGATAGGGAATATATGGCCAAATACCTAGAACCCTCTTTGATAACGGGTATCTCGTCGATGAAGATACTCATGATCCCGGTCCTGAATATTATAACGAATATTCCAGTGGCGAACATTATCACCGACGAAACCAAGATGGCTTTTCTTAACAGCGTCTCCGCCCTCTTCTCTTTGCCGGCACCTATGTTCTGTCCCACCATGGACATGGATGCGTCGGCGAACCCCCATACCGCTATGGTGATAACGTGAATGATCCTTCGGCCTATCCCATAGGCGGCAACAGGTGTCTCCCCGAAGATAGCTACAAGGGCAAAAAGCATGATAAAGGCTAAAGCGGTCATCACCCTCGCTACCGTCGCCGGTGTACCTATCTTTACGATCTGTTTTACCCATTCCAATTTCAACCGTAGGTCCTTTAAAGACAGCCCGATATCCACCTTGTTGTTGAACAAAAAGTAGATGCCTACCATACCGGCTGCCGTCCGGGATACCGCCGTAGCTATGGCCGCACCGGTGACCCCCATAGCAGGGAATACGGACCAGCCGAATATCAATATAGGATCTAGGACCAAATTAAGTGAGACTAGTGTAATCCTGATAAGCATGGGGGTGACCATGTCTCCCATCCCCTTCAGTAGAAAACGGAATGCGGTATATGCGAAGACGAAGGGCATGCTTAGAAGTACGATCCTAAGGTACGTGACGGCAAGAGGGTATATATCCGGCGGAGTCTGCATCCATTTTAGTATATACGGCGCTCCTAGGAAACCGCCTATGGTAAAGATCAAACTGAGAATGATAAGAAAGCTGAAAACCTGCCCTGCGGCCTCGTTCGCCCTCTCTCGATTACCTGCACCCATGTTCTGAGCCACCAATGCCACACCGGCAGTGGATAGGCCCATTCCAGCAGATAAAAACGCGAATATTACCGGCCATGCGGCGGTGGGTGCACCTACTTCAGTCGGACCGAGGCGGCCCAACCAGAACGTGTCAACTATGTTGAACGATATGTGTAAAGAGCTGGAGACCATTACCGGTAGAGCAAGAACCAGGATCGTCTTGATTATCGGGCCGTTTAAAATATCGTCTCTTCTCTCCTCTGCGGATTTAACGAATATACTTTTCAGCTTGCGGTAACCGATTCTAGATGATATTTTACCACTCTTATGTCGGGTGTGTTTATTTGGGTTGTAATTAAATATGTTGGTGATTTTTTAGCGGGTTACATTTTTTTCTGAGATTGCCGATGGTTACCGTGTTCACCTTCGTCGAACGTCCTTCTACCTTCATCCCACTCCCCGTAATCAAACTGACCACTTTGGAGTAATGATCCATATCATCCATCAACTGCGGTAGGGCGGCTACGCCAACGGCGGAAGCCGGCTGACAGTAGATACCGTCCCGGGCGATGGAACTCTGAGCCTCCAGGATATCATGGTCATCAACGGCGGCGCACGTTCCCTTCAACTCCTTTAACTTCCTTACAACCACATCTCCGCTGGGTGGGAACGAGTTGGATATCGCCTTTGCCACGGTGTTGGGAGATTTCCATCGTCTTATAGGTCCATCTTCTGCGAAGGCACGTTGTATCGGTGAACAGCCTTCTGCCTGAACTGCAATGAATTTCGGAAGATCGGATATGATATGGTTCTGAAACAGCTCCTCATAACCCTTTACGATACCCCTGAACAGACCGCCGGAGCTTGTAGGTATGATCACGTGAGAGGCTTCCACCTCCGAGGCGATCTCGAATGCTATGCTCTTGTAACCCTCGATCCTGTATGGATTATCGGAGTTTATGAAGTAGATATCGTCCAAATCCAAACTCTCGAAGTAAAGGGAGCCATAATCTCCATCGATTCCGATAATTTCAGGGCCGTACATAGATATCTGACCGATCTTATCTTCGTGGATATCACTCGGAACCAACACAAAAGTTTGTAATCCATGGTAAGCGCCGTAGCAGGCCAAGCTGGCAGCCATGTTACCAGTGGATACCGTTCCGATCCTTTCGTAACCCAATTCTATAGCCCTTTTTATACCGAATATAGTACCGCGGTCTTTGAAACTCCAGGTTGGATTAACGGTCTCGTTTTTCAGATATAAGTTTATATCAAGTTCCGCCGACAGTTTTTTAGCTCGAGTTAAAGGAGTGTTTCCCTCTCCTAAGGAGTCTTCTTTAGATACCTTATAGGGGAAAAAGTCTCTGTAAACAGACCAGACGTTACCATCTTCCTTTATGGATCCCTTAAAAAAATCCAACTGCAAAGGACCTCCACAGGTGCATCGGTACTCGTTAGATGTATTTATTCTACCACACAAAGCACATCTGGTCATGCTGGTTTATCCTCATCAGATGATAAAAATTTATGGGCGATGTAAGTATTTCCCAAGGGGTGAGTACATCTATCACCTCTTTCATGGTATCTTCGTTTTCCTCTGTTTTAGGACCTAAATACATGGATGAATTAGGGCCGGAGAAATTGAATTGGCCAACATTCCACTTATCAATGCACCGGCTCCTACGAAAGCTAGCTTTGGCTCGGTCATGAATACATGTAAATGTTTTACAAAATAGGCGACTAGTACGAAGATAAAAAATAAACCTGTGATAAACACCGCATAGGATCCAAGGTCCGATCTCATCCAAGAACGGTAATTTCACTTCGTCTAGTAACACAGGTAATTATTCATCATATAAATCCATTGATTTACTAGTCAGGTGAATATTTAAACCTTGTTTTGAAACGTAGAACGCTTATGGCTGGGAAATATACACAAAGTCTTTAGTAAACTCTCTAGATATGAACAGTATCATGGACGATGATTGGATAGCTGCAGGGGATATTGAAAAGTACGGTTATTGCCCTCTCAGTTGGTGGTTGAGCCTTGAGGAGGAAGAGGTAGTGAACGATAGTTTGGAACAGGGTATACAGGACCACGAAGAGATGGGGGATGCACTTACCGAGGTTAAAAAAAAGGAAAAACTTTCCAAGGAGATGGAGAATCTAGTTCTATGGCTGGCCGTAGCCTCAACCATAGTGTCCATATTCGGACTGATCTTGCTCAGCCCGGAGGCATTTCAACAGCAGATATTCCAATCCGCCTCACTGATATGGTTATTAGCCGCCACCTTTTTACTGTACTTAAGTGACAGCAACCTAATAAAAGATGAGATTTTTAAATCCGAGAGGGTAGCGGTAGTATTTGCCATGGTGGCAACGTTGCTCACGTTCTTTGCCTTACGGCTGAGACTGACCGATGAAAACATCGCTAGGATCTCACAGATCATCTCACTTATGTGGCTAGTGGGAGCATGTTATTGGTTGAAAACCTCCCTTGGTCTGGAAAATGAAGCCAAGGACAAAAGGTTGGAATTCAAGATGGCCGAAGGTAACATAGATTATGTCGATGAGATGGACGACGAATCAGATCTGCTTGTATCCAACATATTCAAGATCAGAGGTAGGCCGGACTATATAATAGAAAAGGACGGTAAATATATCCCAGTTGAAGTGAAGACCGGTAGAGTACCCAAAGGGCCCTTTTTTTCACACGTCCTTCAATGTGCCGCATACTGCTTTTTGGTAGAGGAATCCTTTAGGTCTACACCACCCCACGGCATCATTCAATACGGTACCAGGGAATTCAAAGTAGATTACGACTCCGAGTTGAAAAAACTTTTGCTCACCAAGGTAGAGGAGATGAAAGAGATTTTAGACAATGGAGAGGTTCACCGCAATCATAACCGCCCGGGAAAATGCGCAAATTGCTCAAGAAGGGAGATATGCAAGGAATCACTGGTATGAACCTCATATTAAGGCGAACAAAAGCAACAGAACCATGGGATAGCGGGTGGCGATAAAGTAGAGTGGCAGTTTTTTTCCCTTATACTGCACTTGGGATCCGATATCATCGGAAAAAAGTGTTGAAGATATGTCTAGGAATGTAGAGACCGCTGCGACAACAAGCAAAACAAAGGCGATCAACGAGTAAGTATTGGTTACTCTAAAGTACAAAGATATTGCTACGACGAGACTCCCGGCAAAGGAGGAAAGGGATGCAAGGATCACTGTGCTCTTGATCCCTAATCTATGGGCGATGGTGAATATACCGCACTTTTTGTCTACCTGGTAATCCTCGGCAACATTGACAAGGTTGATCCCCAAGTTGAGCAGTGCATATCCAAAGACAAAAAAAAGAAACAAGGCAGATATGTTCGTATCCAGGACCATGTGTCCCGCCAATATCGGGAGTACGTAGACGCCTATGTTCACCGGTACGGGTCCTAAAATCCCTTTACTCTTCAGACGGAAAGGCGGGGCGGAGTAGGCATAGGAAAGAAAACATCCCAGAGCCCCGAGAACAGCCACATATGGATTGCCGATAGATAGGAAGTACAGTACAAGGAGAAAGACGAATATATTCTCGATCGCCATCATAATCCTGAGATTAGATTTGCCCACGATATCAACGGAGTCCGAGAGTATTGTCTTTTTCAGGGAATCCACTTCTTTATCATAGTAGCAATTTATATTGCAAGCAAAAGAGATAGATACAAAGAAGAGAAGTGCGAAGAAAAGCACGTTTAAATCGAACAGGTCCGAGATAGATCCCGCCGAGTAAAGAGGTCCCAGTAATATGGTAGCCAAGGATACAAGTTGGATCCTCCACCTGCTTATCTCAAGAAATGCCTTTACCCGTTTCACATTGACGGTTAAAGATAGGTCAGTAATAAACTTGAGGTTATTCTATTGTTTTAAGATCCTTTTCAACTCTTCCTTATCGACAACAGTGTCCTTGCACCCGTCCTTTAAAAGAGGGACTCCCTGGGGAATTATATTGTTGATAATTACCTGTTCCATACTCTCGGCTAATTCAAGAAAACAGGCTACGCCTACGACGGCCGCGGGTTTCATTTTCTTCATAATCATTCTGACCATGCTACCGCCGGGTATGATGAAGACCCCTTTGTAGCCAAGGTCCTCTGCAAACTCTTTTATCTCTTTTATGTCACAAGCTCCACATCCGGCACATATATAACCATGGTCGGTAAATTCAGCCTTGCATTTGTTTACGTTCCTCAAGCAGTGGGGCAGAAGAACTACTCGATGATTGTAAGGAGTGCTCGAAAAGCTCTTTTTAAAGGCGGAGTTCTTGAGTACGATATAAGCCCGATCGTAAACGTCTTGATCGATATCCATACGGTTTAGGAAGGACTTGATAGTGCTTCCCCGGGTAAAGTCCATCCCCGAACTCATGGCCTTTGAAATAATCTCTTTCATCTTGTTATACCTTTAAAGCGCATATGATTTAAAATTATCCCGTGATGATCCTGAGTGTGTCTCCCTCCTCCAATACATGGTCGAGTCCCACTCGCTGTTTCGGGAACTTGGCCGTAGGTCCCCATATCCGAGCGTACCTGAAGTTTTCCACGAAGTCGCTGTGCAGTTTTTTGCAAACCTCTTCTACAGTGGAGCCTTGTTTGATTATGAGAGGTTCGTCGTCCCCCTTCTCTCCTTGTGGTTTAAGATACACACGTATGAGGTCCAAGGCGTGGAACATACTCTCTTTAAGATCCTCCAGTCCGATGTGTTCCTCAGCGGAAATAAAGATCGGATTCCAATCTTTTAACTCTTCCTTTATCTCTTTTAAATGCTCTTCTTCCACGGCATCCGTCTTGTTTATCACGGCGATAGCGGGTATGTAAACCCTGTTGCCGGAAAGATGATCTATCAACTCTTCCACTCCTATATCCGTACGTATCACGATGGTGGCGTTGATATATCCGTATTCTCTCATGATGGATTTTACGGTCTCGTGGGTGATATCGAGGTCTATGGTACTGGCAACGTCGATGCCGCCTCTGTCCCTTTTTTTAATCACTATTACCGGAGGCTCTTTGTTCAATCTTATACCCATCTGCTCGAGTTCTTGTGAGATAGCTTTCACATCCGGTCGGTGAGCATCACCCATCAGAACCAACAGGTCCATCACCCGAGCAACAGACAATACTTCCTTCCCCCTCCCTTTCCCAGCGGCGGCCCCTTGAACTAAACCCGGGAGGTCGAGTATCTGAAAAATAGCCTCGTTGTACTCCATAATCCCTGGAATAACATCAAGAGTGGTAAAGTGATAATTACCAACCTCGCTCTTTGCGTTCGTTATGGCATTGAGGAGCGTACTTTTACCCACGCTGGGGAAGCCGATGAGACCTATGGTTGCGTCGCCCTCTTTTTTGATGGCATATCCCCCACTGCTGTGTGTACCTTTACCTTGCTTTACCTGCTTTTCCTTTAACTTAGCTAACTTAGCCTTCAACCTTCCTATATGCTGCTGAGTTGCCTTGTTATAGGGCGTTTCACGTATCTCTTCCTCGATGGCCTCTATCTCTTCTTCTATAGTCATCTTTGCCCGCTCATTCTATGAAAGTGCATAAAAGATTATCGGCTCTTACATTCCGCGTTGTCTGCGGGTTGTGGATAAAATTTATCTACTATTGCGCCTTTTTATCTTCATGATAAAAGAAGTGACATTTGCAATATCTGTTCTGTTGTTGGTAGGAATGACCCAGCTTATCTTCGCTGGAAATGATACCAATGATGTTACAAGCTACGTAACATTATATGAGGACGACCAAAAGGTGTATCATTTTGCAACCGAGGACGATATAAACCGGTTGAAGAGTGAGATAGGGGTTAGAGACCCGGGCAAGAACTACAATCATCTTGTGGACGGTTTCGGAACAGGCGTAGCGCCTCCCTCTGAAGAGTCGTGGGAAATCTCGGAGAATAAACTCGTTATCGTTGATGAGATCAAGGCCTCCAGGGATCCGAGTCTGACCGCTGTAGACCTTTCTACGGATCCACACTTTCCCGCGATAGGTCACCAGGGCACCCAGGGGTCCTGCGGAGCATGGGCCATGACATACTACACCTACGGATACCTGGAAGCAAAGGACAAGGGTTGGAACCAGGCAGGGATGTACAACAATGACCAACTCATAAGTCCCGCGTGGACCTACAACAAAGTTAACTCGGGAACGGACGGCGGTTCGTGGATGTGGTACAATGGTTACATTATAACGGATTGGGGTGCCCCTACGCTATCCGAAATGCCCTACGATGACACGAATCATCTAAGCTGGGGCAACGCAACTGCCTTCCGAGAAGCACCCTTACACAGGGGTAATCAGGTATACTATCTCGGTCATTCTTCATCGGTTGACGACATAAAGACACTCGTAGATAGCGGGATCCCGGTAACATTCGTCATCGATGTATATGAATACAATAGCGCTTTCTCCGATGGAAATTGGATCATATCATCCACAGAATACGACAGCAACACATACAACCATGCACAGACCATAGTGGGGTATGATGATGCGATCTCCGATGATGGAGAAACTGGTGCTTTCAGGGTGGCGAATTCATGGGGTACTGGGTGGGGTGACAGTGGTTACTACTGGTTAACCTACGATGCCTTCCTCGAGATCGGAGGTAAGGATTTGCTTTATCTTACATACATGGATGATATTCCAAATTACAAACCATCCTTGCTGGCCACATGGCAGTTCAATGGTGCTCCCACTAGAGATACGGATATTACATTGGGTATAGGACCGTACAATTCGCCTCTTGCCACCAAAATTCCCTATTATATCCATGACTCCGTAAACGATTTACCCACCTATCTCAGTTTGGATATAACCGAGTTTCAGAACGATTTCGACTCGGGTGAAGACCGATTTTTCCTGCATATGGGAACTACAAACCGCTCAGGTATTATATCCTCCTTCAAACTGGAGCATTATGAAAACAACTACTTCAGGGGACAACCAACCCAAGTCTCTCTAAATTCTCCGGATGTTCCGTTAAATACTCCTGGGTACGTGACATGTCATCTCTTCAATCATACCCACATAGATGCAAATAAGGCACTCGACAATCAACAGCTTACATTCACAACCGGCGGTGTAGCGGGATGGACCGGAGTTGATCATGAAAGCTCCGATGGGGTCTCTTCCATGCAGAGCGGTGATGTCGGGGATAATGGAGTAAGTTACATCGAAACAACTATTACCGCTCCTGTAAATATTACCTGGAGCTGGAAGACCTCTGCGGATCCAGGGGATTCGTTGATTATGTTTATCGACGGCGCATTATTCGGGTCAATAGGTGGTGACTGGGATTGGCATGATCGTTACGTAGATTTTACAGAACCAAACACCCATGTTATCAGATGGGAATTCCGGAAGAACAGCAGTTGGAGTACTTACGAAGATGCAGCATGGTTGGACAATATCCGGGCCTTTAATACCTATGATATCTTACTGATGGACGATATCCAAGCCAATAATTGGAATTTTGTGTCCACTAATTTGATACCCCGGGATACATCACTTATCGATATTCTAGAAGATCCTACATATGGTATTGGCGGTAGTTACGATAGTGTAATGTACTATAACGCCTCCGTTGGTAAGTGGGCGACCTATATCCCAGGAAGAAATCAACGTTTCAACACACTTGACACATGGGACCATACCATGGGTATATGGATAAGGATGTACGTAGCTGATGTACTTACCATCAGAGGAACCGTACCAGCATATACCGATATCCACCTTTATCCTGGTTGGAACATGGTGGGATACCCCAGTACACAGATATCCAACAATAATATTCCTCCAGAGGTAACAAAAGTAGGATTCTTCGAACCGACGGATCCTTATAACGTTGCCTATAATTACGATCCGATGGGCTTCATATTTACACCTGATCAAGGATACTGGTTGTACAACTCAATGAACTACGACGTTATCTGGAATGTTACCTACTGAACAGCGGATTTACGTGTACCGTACCTGAAATTCAGGGCGATACCTTGCCCACTGGTGACATGTAAACCGTGAATTCCTCCTCCCCGTCAACTCCCAGCAGAGCATCCATCACTTCCTGATCGTAGGCTGCCACGGCACAGGTCCCGCACCCAATTGCCTCGCATGCCAGATACAGGTTCTGACATACATGACCCGCATCCAGCGCTATCACCTTGTATGATGCATCTCCGTAGCGCCATTCCATCCTGTATGGTATTGTGGTCCACACGAAGGTAGCGGCACAGTTACCGGCAAAGGACTGATTCAAGGCACCCCGGGTGAGTTTTTCCTCGAGGTACTCATCCTCGGCTACCTTTACCAGCTTGTGTTCCAAGGGCAAATACCTGTAGATGGCCTTCTTCAACCCCTCAACCTTGAAGGCCGCCACGTAGGTTTCCAGGGCATGACGGCATCCTGCCGAGGGTACCACACGGTACGCGTGCCCCTGATCCAGTTTTTGCCTTATCCCCTGGGTACTCCACAGCAAAAAGGACAGTTCTTCAAGTGATAAATAGAGGTCGGAAAACGAGCGTCTGGACTTGCGGTTGGATATGGCGGTAACCAGTGAGGTATCCATCTGCAGGCTGTCGACCTCGGGAAGATCGATCAATACCGCATCCTCCGGGATCGGCTTCTGCAACGGAGGAGGCGGGACCCTCCTGTTCTGGTCCGTTTTTGAAAAGTCTGTTTTCTTACGCACGGTGTCCTTGAGAAAATCTCGGTTCATGATATGGTAAATGAAGGCGGTGATAATAAAACTTTGAGATAGTAAGGCTTATCCCCTATACCTATACGCGATATTGCAGCTCCCCTCTCTGCTCACCATGCACGGTCCCACCGGGTTTACGGGCGTGCATGCCTTACCGAACAACTCACACTCCTTTGGTTCGGTAATACCCCTGAGGACCTCACCGCATAAACAGTTCTCTTTTTCCTCGAACTTCTTACCCTTCAGTTCGTCTAATATATGGGAGAAAACCACACGGGTGTCGTGCCTTTGGTATTCCGCCCTCAACTTCAGGCCGGAATCCGGGATCACCGGGAAACCTCTCCAGTCCACGTCCGCGGGTTCGAAGACCTCTTCCACGAGTGCTCGTGCCTTTGGATTCCCCTCCGTTTTAACCACCCTGGTATACTCGTTCTCCACCTCGGCCCGCCCCTCCTTGACCTGACGTACCAGCATGTATACCCCCATGAGTAGGTCCAGGGGTTCGAACCCGGCCACCACCTGGGGTATGTGGTACCTTTGGGATAACGGTTCGTAGGGTGTGGTACCGATTATGGTACTCACGTGCCCCGGCTCTATAAGACCGTCCAGATTCAACTCACCCATCCGCATTATTGCATCCAATGCAGGGGGGATGACACGGTTGCATGTCAAAACGTAAAAATTATCGGGTGCACCCCTGGCCAGGGCCGATGCCGTGGAAGGTGTGGTGGTCTCGAATCCCACTGACATGAACACCACCTGTTTGTCGGATGTAGCGGCCATCTCGACCGCATCGTCGATACCGTAGACCACCCTTATATCCGCCCCTTCCTCTTTAGCGTGCATCAGCGATTTTTTTTCGCCGGGTACCTTCATCATATCCCCGAAGGCGGTGATGGTAACGCCGTTCTCGGCAAGCTTGATCATCTCCTCCACCTCCCGGGGGGTGGTCACACATACAGGGCAGCCCGGACCCTGGATTATGTTTATACCAACGTCCTTCAACATCTCCTCTAACCCGTATCTGACCAGTGTGTCCTGATGGGTACCGCATACGTGCATCACGTTCATCTTCACATCCGCATCTTGGATCTTACGGACGATTTTCTTTGCCACCTTTCGGTCCCGTAATTTAAATTGATCTAATTCGTTCCCCATATTAATCCTCCTTAAATGCTCTCACGCCGACTATTGTGGTTTCCTTACCCTTGATCAACTTGGGCTTTTCACCGCACTTCGGACATGTGATTATCGGGATATTGTAATGGAAGGCGGGGTCGTCAACGTATTCGATGCCGCCTTGGTACCCACAGTGGTCACATCGCACCTCACCATTCACGATAACAACATTCAACGTCGAACCCTCCAGGAACGAGTCCTTTGTCATCACCTCGTAGGCGAATTCAAGCTGCTCCTTACCTAAGAATGTGAGTTCGCCTATGTGTAGCTCCACCTCCTTTACCCTATCTATGCCCTGTTTTTCCAACTCATCCTCAAGGGCGGTCAAAAGCTGTCTCATCACTGAGTATTCATGCATCAGGCCAAGTAAACGAAAAGGGTGTATAACATCCTTTCGATTGACCCATGTCATGTTGTAACCAATCTTAAATTATTCACCTCGCTACAAAGTTAAATACCACTTGATTCATAACCTATCTGAAAAAGGGGAAGTAGCATGAGACGGTATGACATAGTCAAAATAAAGGAAAATGGAATATTAAAGTTGCCGGAAGATTTCGCATATGATATTGGCCTGGTAAAAGGCTCGTATTTTTTAGTTGAAATCAACCCTCAAATAAAAGAGGCCAATATCGAGAGAATAGCCTTACCCGGTAAAAATCTGTACGAACTGGAGATAACCGCCGAGGATAAACCAGGTGTACTCTCTAGGATTCACGGGATCCTCGGTCGCTACAGGGTCAACATCGCCTTCAGTGAAGGTGAGGAGATAAAGGGTACCAATACCTCTGCAATAGTATCTGTTATAGATGTTAGTAAGATGAAAATATCACCAGAGGATCTTGAATCACACATAGGGAAATTAAAAGAAGTAAAAGAGGTATTCCTAAAGCGTATAGATTAGAATGAGTACCAAGAATACGAATAATACCATTGAATAGTAGTTATTTGATGTGCCAAGCTCCTTAAAGTAAACACCGAGTTTTTCTACACCCTCGTATTCCAGGACGTCAAATAAAACAATGATAAAAAACAACGCTCCGGATGTTATTATTACCAGTAAATCTATCAGGGCAAATGTGGGATACAGATACAATCCCAGGGAAACCAATAAAACAGCGGGTATCGCAGAAACCAGGGATCTGATATTGACGGTTCTGTAACGAGGTTTGTTGTCATCATGATGCCATAATAGATAATTCATCTTCAACATGACCAGAAGGGCCATTACGAAGCTAGCCTGAAAAAGGATGAGAGAATAGCCACTGAGCCCCTTAATCAGCTCAGCCTTGGCGAAGGCATTGATCGAGGGGGATAAACTACCCAGGGCAAATGACAATATAGCTATGGAGGAGAACATGATCACATCTTTATGATATGTGAGATCTCTCACATTCCTTGTACCTTGTAGATCCGAAAGATTGCCTGTGGTCAAGAACAATCCCGTGGTCACTATGGCATGGGCAAATACATAGTATGCCACCCCCATCGTGTTACCTGTAGCAATACCCACGAGTACGATACCCATCAATCCGATGGATGTATATGCCAGCAATCTCCATACGTCATTTTGAAACAGTGCCATAACCGTACCGAAGAATATTGATGCGAAGGCCACTATCAGCAAAAGATCTGAAAGGCTATTCATGGGAAGATATAATGTGAACATGAGCATTGCATATATCGGTGCCCTTCTGGTCATCCCTGCCAGGAGGGCACAGATCGGTGTATCCGATTCGGAGTAAACATCGGGCAACCAAAAATGCAGTGGGAATATACCTGTTTTCAATATCATGGCTACAAAAGCCATGCCCACCGCTATGTCAACCTCTCTTGAGCTGCCAATATTTTGTGCTATCAATTCGAAATTCAAGTAACCTGACTTTGCATAGATTATGCCTATTGACAAAAGAAATAGATAAGATGTGAGTAGTGAAAAAAGTAGATACCTGAAAGCGGCCTGTTGTGAATTTTTACCACTTGATAAAGCCACCAATGCGAAGGCTGATACCGATACAAGTTCCATGAGCACAAAGAGATTGAACAGGTCGTTGGTCATGAATACCCCCATCATTGCTCCATGCATCACGAGTATGATTGGAAAGTACATATGTCCCTTTGTTTCATCTTTGTAATAGGAGACCGCATAGATACCCACGATCGAAAAAACAATTAACTCGGCCATAAGAAAAACAAGATTGTACTCCACGATACGAATTTCGATACCCGAAACGGTGTTCCAACCACCCATAATCTCCGCATAAGGTGTGTTCGAGACAACGAGTACAATAATAGGTGAAAGGATTCCCGCCAGAAATAGAATATTCATCGTTCTACGAGAGAGATCCAAAAGTGAACTAAGTAGTAGTATCAGCGCAAAAGCCAGGGCTATTATGACCATTAGGACGAACATGTTTCTGGTTTCACCTCCGTATAATAAAGGCTCCTTTCATTGTGATTTGACACTATCATTTAATCAGGCATGTTTTGTTATATTATTATCTTTTTGGAAATTATGGGATGATAAGCAACAGGACGACAGCGACATAGACCATGAAAAGATAGTTGTTTGTTGATCCTAAATCATATCTAAGATCATTGATGAAGCGTGGTAATCTCCAATGGAACAAGTCGAATTTTTTCAAGGGCAAGAATATGAAAAACCCGATACCTATTACGATTATATCCTGATAATGAAATCTGGGCATAAATAAATAGCCGTATGCCAGAACAAGTATGGCAGAGGCAAGCGGTATGAAGGATTTGGTTATCCAGACAACATCAAATCTATAATCTTTTTTCGGCAGCAATGCGGTTTTGCTTCCTTCACCTATCCAGAGGTAATAATTCATCTTTAACATCAGGACCATAGTACCTATACTTCCGCAGGTCAATATAAGCGGCCATACGCCAAAGATATTACCCATGAGTTCCTTTTTTGCATAGGCACCCAGTGTAGGTGAGATGCCCACAATGGCAAGGCTTAGTACCATTATTGCGATCATTATGGGTTTATTGTCCTTGTATGATAAGGTTCTCATATCCGTCGTACCGTGTCTATCAACCAGTGTCCCAGCAGCCAGGAAAAGGCCGGATTTAATAAGTGCATGGGTGATCCCGTAATAGATAGCACCAAATACATTGGCAGTGGCGATCCCGACTAGAACGTATCCCATCTGTGACACTGTGGAATAGGCCAGAAGCCGTTTTATATTTGTCTGCCTCAGACCCATGATCACACCCAAGAAAACAGAAGCGAAGGCCAGATAAAGTAGAATATTGGATAAAAACTCCATTGGAAAATACACAACAAAGAGTATCATGCCGTATATCGGTCCTTTAAGGGAGATGCCGGAAAGAACCGCGCTTACAGGGGTGTTAGGTATGGAATGAGCGTCGGGAAGCCAAAAGAAGAGGGGAAATATTCCTGCCTTCATCAGTAAAGATGCGAAGGCGAGTCCTATGGCAATTTTGGTTTGACTGTTCAGTGTTATGGTCTCGCTTATGATCTCCACATTTAAACTTCCAGTGTTGATATATATCAAACCTATGGAGAGTAAAAAAAGATATGATGCCATGAATGAAAAAATGAGGTACCTGAATGCAGCTCTTGTTGCTTCTTTACCTTTGGAAATCGCAACCATTATGAAGGTGGATACATAGGCGACTTCCATCAAAACAAAGTAGTTAAAAAGGTCCCTGCTCATAAATCCACCAAGCAGGCCCGCATGCATAAGTAGCATCAAGATAAAAAATCTGGTTCTTTTTTTATCCACAAAGTAGTGTACTGCATACAATCCCACCAGTAAAAAAACTATGAGTTCTGCCAATATGAGATAAAAGTTATAACCATCCACAACAACTTCTATTCCAGATACATTGGACCATCCTCCCATTATTAAGGAAAAAGGCTTTTTGGGAATATGATAATAAAATATCAACGCCGGTGCTATTATACCTGAAATGAACAATATATTTGAGGTTCTGTAATATTCCCCGAAAATGGATAATATGGATAGTAGCAGTGAAAAAAATAGTGCCAGGATCACCATCAGAACTATCATTCGACGGGAGCCTCCTGCTCTTCTTTATTTATTCTGATTATCATGGCTAGACCCAATGATGTGATGGCAACGTCAACAACCAGTGTTGTTATCATAAGTGCCGCGGGTAACGGGTCAACTGCGGTCTCCACGGGGTAGATGGGGAATTCACCTCCTTCAACATACCCAACACCGATAAAAAAAAGAACGAGCCCAAATGAGAGAATGTTAACTGCAATGAGTTGTTTGATGAGATCTTTCTTCACCATAAGTCCGTACATCCCCACAAGCATGATCAGAATGCCAACGTTTTGCGGATCAATCATCCTCGAACCACCTCGTTAAGGCATAATAAATGACCATGAAACCTGCCCCCACCTTCAAACCGACCAGTATGTTGAATATGGGAATTATGCCTCCGCTGAAGGGAAGGCCGAATGTGCCCCTATCGATATAATTGTAAAACATCGTACCGAAAAGCAATCCGATGGCGATCAAAAGAAGTATGGAAACGCCCATCATTATCTCCACCATCTTGAACTGCTTTTCGGTTATGTTTCGTTCAAGTGATACATGACCATGGGCGGTCAATAGAAGTATCACACTCACGGCTAAAATAACTCCCGCCTGGAATCCGCCACCCGGTGATAGATGACCGTAAATCATGATGTATATAGAAT
>JAWOAU010000082.1:0-25645 GCA_046498385.1 Thermoplasmata archaeon
AGTCTCGGCAGCCGCATGTTAAGTGCAGCTTTGGGCGATGCATGCCATGGCTTCAACAGCACTCATGAAAAGTGGATTGGTGATCACACAAACTTTAGTTTTACTTATAATTCTCTTTGATGATAATTACTGCAACAAATATATACTTGTGTTTAGCCTAATTACATATAGAATGTTAAGGAAGCCCGATAAGATTATGGAAACATACTCATGGAAAGACCTGGAGTCAGACATAGAAGGTGCTTCAACTATTGGCTCATTGATATTACTGATCTCTGCGGTACTGGTATCCTCTATCGTCGCCGGTGTTCTGATAAACACAGTATCAACACTCAGGGAGCAGGCACACAAGACCGGCCAGGATGCGGTGAATCAGGTCAGTACGGGCGTAAATTGGGTATCTATTATAGGGGATAGAAACAAGAACAGTAACGCATCAAATCCTACTTCAGGAGATATACAAGTGTTGGAAATTATGATAGAATTAAGGGCGGGTAGTGATCCTATAAACATAGATGATATGATGATACAGATAGACAACGGTGATAGTTACGCAGAACTATCATTCAACGCATCAGGTACCGACGCCTCCGATGCATCAGCTTCGGAATTCATCGTGGTAACATTGAGAGATCCGGAAGGTACCATGGAGGATAGAAACGTGATGTCCCAAGGAACACTAGTAAAGGTGATAATACGTTTGGACTCCGACGCATTGAATATGGAATTAGGGCCGAGTACCCAATCAAACATGATGATGATGCCTAGGAACGGAAATCCGACACAGATCACTTTCACTACTCCATCGGTTTACATGTCAAGATATGTGAAGATAAAATGATGCGCCGGAAATGTAAGTGATTTATTGCGTTTAGTAAATATCTCTAATTTTAGATGTCCAGTATCCTTTTTTTCGCATATCTCAAAAGAAAATTTGGGCAAAACTTCTATATATCACGGTTTCGGTTAGTATAATTGTTAACGTGTGCGGACAACGGAAAGGTTAAGATAAAGGACGAAGAAACATGGATGGAAATGCCTGTAAAAATGGGAAAAACGAAGGGTCGTGGAACATGGGATACAAAATCCCTATCACCTTTATAGATTTATTTTTGCCACAAACAACGTACCCTTTACATTCTCAAATTATGGTTTCCATCTCGGATGGAGAGAAAAAGTATGCCGGAGCTTGAGAGGACACTAACAGTAGACGCAACCGTTCAGGAGGCTTACGATGCCTGTAAAGAGTTCTACAAGGATCTAGGTTATGCTATAATTCAAACCGGTGAGCCCGCATACATATCCTTTGAAAGGGAGGGTTCGATCTGGGCATTTCATGATATAAAGGCCACACATCAGGTTCGGGTTGCCATAAACAGAAAGGAAGATTTTACCGTAATCAATTTGAATTATGACGCACCGGAGGGTATAGGCAAGTTTTCAAAGAAAAGTGAGAAAAGAATAGACCATGCCCTTACGGCATTAGAATCCAAGATACAGGATATAGTCAAAAGACGAAAACTGATAGAAAAAGAAAAGCGTTTCCGACTGATCTTCGAACAGTCACCATTACCCATTATCATCTTGGATCCTCAAACTGGTGAGGTAAAGGACTTCAACGACAAGGCACATAAGTTTTTGGGATACGAGCCGGAGGACCTAAGAAAAACGACCATGACCGATTGGATTGCAGATCGGAACCCTGATGAGGTGATGCAGGACCTACAAAGAGTACTTCAGATCGGACGTGAGAGCTACGAAGATGTAATAATCACCAAGAACGGAGAAAAAAGGGATGTTATAAACCATCTTCAAATCTTCACAATAAACCGCAAGGTCGCTATCTACTTGATCATGGTTGATATCACCGATAGAAAACAGAATGAAAGAAGAACCAAGGATCTTAATTCCCTGCTCATGACCATTAGAAATATTTCCCAGCTCATACATCGTGGAACTGATTTTGAAACAGTTATTCAGAGCTCATGTACCATGCTGGCAGATACTAGAGATTATTCTGATGTTACCATTGCAACCTATGATGGTAACAAGAATATGATAGTTCCCAGCAGCCACAGCGGTAAGTATCAGTGGGCTAATTGGGGAATCAGTTTGGATGGTAGAGGTAACGCTCCGAAATGCGTTAAAGATGTTTTGAAAACAAAATCCACCAAGATAATAAACAGCACACACGAAGAATGTGGTGATTGTAATTACTGTTTACATGAGGAGGACCACAAATCCATCATAGTACCCCTTCTGGAAGACAAGAACGTAATAGGGATGATGATCATCTGTATGGACATCGCGGACCTGAGCTACAAGCGAGATATCGATCGGGTTGAGGTTTACTTATTAGGCGGGGTTGCCTCAACTCTTGTGTACTCCAAAGAAAAGCTTACCCTTGACGAAGAGCTCGATAATACTGAGAAAAACTTTAACTGGCTCATCGAAAATATACCCGACCCCGTCCTAGTGGTCAATAAAAGCGGCGTGATCGAATATGCTAATCCGGCTTTCTGCCGTAAGACGGGTTACACAAAAGATGAAATAGAAGAGAAGTCCGTAAGTAACTCCGAGGTGATGTCCCAGAGAGAATACAACCTTATAATGGATGACCTGGTACTAAAGATGACAGGGGATAATGTGGGCAACTTCGAGCTCGATATTAAGCCGAAGGACGGGGATATCATCACAACCGAAGTGACTACGAATATCCTTAAAGAAAAGGGGAGCGTAATAGGAGAGATACTACTCCTAAAAGACCTTTGAAGTCTTTCACAAGCGTTCGTTGACAAAGGGTATCAGCAGTTCAGCTTCACTCGATGCCTCTTCAAAATCTTCTTGGACCAACCTATCTATAACATGATTTATTTTCTCTAGCAAAATCTTCTTGTCGGTTTCTGGGAGTTTTACTATATCAAAGGTTTTCAACTCTGTAAGTTGTTGGTGTATTTTTAGCGAGTCCTCATAAATACCTTCTAATTTAATAATGTCAGGCATCGACTCTACCTTCTGCAAATCCGGTCCTTCAGGTTTCCCTTCAGAAATATCTTCCCCTTCTTCGATGGTCGATCCATCGTTCTGACTACTCGTTTGCTCTTCTAGTTCCGCCGCCCCCTCTTCAGGGATGTCTATCCCTTCGATGGTTACTTCTTCGGTTATCTCATCTAGTCTTTGTTCGATTTCATCCAACACCTCATTATCTGTATCATCATCCATTTCAGCGTCTTGATATCTTGGGATATGATCATATTCACCATCAGAGATGGAGATATCATCAATAAATCTCTCATCAATGAATAATCTCTTGTCATCGGTCACGGGACCATACTCATTCTCCATAGTTTGGATGATATCCGGTATGTCTTTGGCTACTTCCAAGGTTGTATCCAAATCGCCCCCAGCCGCACTATTGAATACCATTTCGACCTTCTCATCTAGACCTGAAGTATCTATATCCAGGGGGTATTCTTCACATACAACATTGGAATATTCTATTATGCTGTTGATCATCAATATCTTTTTTGCCATGGGTATCAGCTCCCGTATCAACTCCCTGGCATACACAAGATCATTGTTTTCTTTTGCAGAAAGATATTTTTTAAAGGTAGAGATGAAATCAGATATGGGGATCATGCTCTCTTCTTGGATGCCTTTAAGCATATCGCTGATCTTTTCTTCATTCATCCGTATCCACCTTATTTCTACGCCCCCATACATGATCAATATAGGTAAAATACCTTTCGGATTTAAGATATCAGGGATCCGTCCCTCGGTGCGGTGAAACATATCACTGCCGCAAGAAAATATACTAGACGAAAGGTTTAAATAGAACCTCATACAATTACTAAACACCGACATTACAACAGGAAGTTGTAAAGAGGTGGTATAAATGGCAGAAAAAGAAGAAAAAAAGGAAATAGAAGAAAGGGAGACGAAAAGTGAAAAGGACATCATGGAGCGGCCCATGGACCTCTTGTCCGGGGACCTGTTCCCCAGGTCTTGGGTAGATCGGTCCATGGCTGAGATGGAGCGCATGTTGGAGGACTTCGACCGGACCTTCAACAAGATGGTCGGAAGACCTATCATGCGTAGAAGACCGTCCTTGATACCGGAATTCAGGACACCTGCCTTGGACGTACAGAACAAGGGAGACCACTATCTGATCGAGGCGGAACTGCCGGGAATAAACAAAAAGGACATCACAGTGGAACTCAAGGGAGACCGACTGACTCTAAAAGGAGAGAAAAAGAAGGAAGAAAAAGAGGAAGGAGAGAACTACGTACGTCAGGAGAGAGGTTACAGTTCTTTCTACCGAGAGATACCACTGCCCGACGACGTTATCGAGGATGATGTTGACGCATCCCTCAAGAACGGTGTACTTGCGGTAAAGCTCCCGAAGACCGAGAAAGAGGCAAAGGAAGGCAAAAAGATAGAGGTGAAGTGAGAACTTCACCCTCTTCCTATTTTTTTATGATGAGAGGTAAAAATGGGAAAAAATGAATTCGACGACATACTGCAGCTCCTGCAGAACCCCACGAGGCGAAGGATACTTGAGATCCTATCCCGTGAAGAGCATTATCCACTGCAGCTTTCCCGCACATTGAATACCAGTCAGCAGGCGGTGTCTAAGCACTTGAAGACCATGGAGCGGAAGGGTATCGTGGTTTCAAAGACCTCTAAAAGCGAAAAAGGGGGACCGCCCACGCGGACATACACACTCAACAGTGAATTTTCGATAAGAATAGACGTCGGCCCGGCCCTATTCGAGACGGAAGTGGATATACTGGATCAAAAGGAATTAGAGGAGTACAGGGAGTTGAAGGGAAAGATGGAAAAGTACGAGGACGAGGATTACTTGAAAAGTAAGATGGAGGTGATCCACGGTATAGAAGAGGATATACGGGACCTGGAGAGAAAAAGAAAGATACTGTTGAAGATAAAAGAAAATTCGTTTAAAGAAGCTTTCAACTACATTTACAATAACTTTGACCATTATAAGGAGAGAAACGTACTTTACTATGTTATCAGTTCCGGCGTAACCGACCCATACAAGATAGCGCAGCATCTAAATATGAGAGATGAAGAAGTCGTGGGTCTGCTTAACGGTTTGAAAGATAAAACCAACATATGGTGATAAATATGGATGATGAAGACAAAAAAAAGAAAAAAAAGGAGTCTTGGGAAGATATTTTCGACTCTATGGATATGAACGGAGAGTTCAAGAAGATGCAAAAACTGGCTGAAGAAATAATGAAAAAGAGCATAGATGACCTTGACAAGAACCCCTTCGTGTGCGGATTCACCGTCAGTCCCGGATCCAATGGTATACCTAATATAAAGAGTATCGATCGTGAACATTTCCACCGCAGGGACCAGGAACCCTTGAGCGATGTGCAGGACTGCGGAAACGAAGTTTTAGTAACCGTAGATATCCCAGGAGTGGAGAAAAAGGAAATAGACGTAAAGACCAAGGGCAGAAAATTGACAATCAGCACCCACGGTTCAAGGGAGTATCACACCGAGATAGACCTGCCTGCGGAAGTGGACATAGACTGCTCGGAGGCCATCTACCTGAACGGGGTCCTTGAGATAAGGTTGAAAAAAATAGATGATTCGGAACACAGTATCGAAGTAGAGTGATAACCATGTCGGATAAAGATGATCTTGAAGAGGAAACGCAAGACCTCGAAAAAGAACTAAAGGAGATGGAGTCGTCTTTGAAAAGGGTGATGGCGGACTTCGACAACTACCGAAAAAGGATGACCAAGGAAAAGAAAAGTATCGTAGAGCGGGCAGGTGCTCAATTGATGTACGACCTGCTCGAGGTCCTGGACGATCTGGAGCGGGCCCTGGAGTCAGAGCTTTCCGAAGACGGGATGAAGATGGTATACCGTAAACTCAAGAATAAACTTCAAGACCACGGTCTTGAAAGTATAGAGGCACTTGATAAGGAATTCGACCCGATGTACCATGAATGTGTATTTTCGGAAGAAGTGGAAGATGAAGCTCAAGTTGATAAGGTTTTAGAGGAGGTCAACAAAGGATATAAGATGAATTCACGGGTCATCAGACCCGCTAAAGTTAAAGTTGGAAAGAAAAAAGAAGAGGTGAAAAAAGATGAGTAAGATATTAGGAATAGATCTAGGAACAACGAACTCGGTGGCGGCTGTGATGGAAGGCGGAGAGCCTATCATCATACCTAACGCCGAAGGGAACAGAACAACCCCATCGGTGGTTGCTTTCAAGGAAGACGATGAGAGGCTTGTGGGCGAGCTGGCAAAGCGGCAGGCGGTTAAAAACCCAGAAAGAACGGTGGCATCCATAAAAAGAAAGATGGGTTCCGACCACAAGGTGACGATCGGAGATAAAGAGTATACCCCCGAAGAAATATCCGCCATGATACTGCAGAAGCTAAAGAAAGATTCAGAGGATTACCTGGGTACAAAGTTAGAGCGTGCCGTGATAACCGTTCCCGCATACTTCAACGAACCCCAGCGTGAAGCAACAAAGACCGCGGGAGAGATAGCCGGCTTCAAAGTGGAACGTGTCTTCAACGAGCCCACCGCATCGGCCATGGCGTACAAGATGGACGAAGATAAGGCAGAAACCATACTGGTTTATGACCTTGGAGGGGGCACTTTCGACGTATCCATACTGGAGTTGGGCGACGGTGTTTACGAGGTATTAGCCACTTCAGGCAATACTAAACTGGGAGGCGATGACTGGACCCAGAGGATAGTTGACTGGTGTGTTGACAAGTTCAAAAAGCAGACAGGTATAGATCTCAGCAAGGATCGGGGAGCTCTCCAGCGAGTGGTGGAGGCTTCCGAAAAAGCAAAGATAGAACTGTCATCCAGGGAGAAGACGGAGATCAACCTGCCTTACATCACGGTTACCGAGGATGGTCCCGAGCATCTGGACATGGATCTTACCCATGGTGAATTCCAGAATATGACGGCTGACCTTGTGGACAAGACCAAGGGGCCGGTAAAACAGGCCATGGACGACGCTGGACTGAACCCGTCCAACATCGACGAGGTAATACTCGTGGGCGGCTCCACTAGACTCAGGGCGGTGCGTGATTTTGTGGAGGACTATTTTGGAAAAAAACCCCATATGAAGATAAACCCCGATGAATGCGTCGCTATCGGTGCCGCCGTACAGGCCGGTATAATATCCGGAGATGTTAAGGACGATATCGTACTGCTGGACGTGACACCCTTGACTCTGGGTGTCGAAACCCTTGGAGGAGTCGTGACACCTTTGATCGATAAGAATACCACCATTCCAACGGAAGAAAGCAAGGTATTCACCACGGCACAGGACAACCAGACCAGCGTAGACATACACGTGGTACAAGGAGAACGTGCCATGGCAAAGGACAATCACAGCCTGGGAAGGTTTCAGCTTACAGGCATCCCACCGGCACCAAGAGGCGTACCGCAGATCGAAGTGAACTTCAAGATGGACGAGAACGGCATACTCAACGTAGAGGCGGAGGACAAAGGTACCGGTAAGAAGAACAGTATCACCGTAGTCTCCACCGGTCAACTGGACAAGGATGAGATAGACCGGATGAAGAAGGAAGCGGAAAGGTACGCCGAAGAGGACAAACGCAAGCAGAAAGAGATCCTAGAGAAGAACGAAGCCACCACCATGGTTGGTTCCGCAGAGAGGACCTTGGAAGAGTTCTCAGATAAGATCGACGATTCGTTGAAAAACGAGATTCAACAAAAGATCGACGACCTGAGGGGTGCGTTGGACAAGGACGACCTTTCTTTGATCAAGGAAAAGAAGGATGAACTCGCCAAGAAACTCAGTAAGATCGGTGAACAGATGTACCAAGAGCAGGCTGCTCAACAGGCCGCTCAGCAGCAGGCACAGGAAGGCGAAGCACAGACCGACGAAGAGGGTTACGTAGATGCGGACTACGAAGTGGTGGAGGAAGAGTAAACTCCCCCCCTTGAAACCCTTTCCTTTTTATATAACACATACCATGGCGTGACGATATGTCCAAAGACTATTATGAGATACTCGGCGTCGATCAGGATGCGAGCAAAGGCGAAATAAAAAAAGCCTACCGCAAGAAGGCGAAAAAGTTCCATCCAGACCGTAATCCGGACAAGGCGGAATGGGCCAGAGAAAAGTTCAAAGAGATCTCCGAAGCCTATGAAGTTTTAGCCGATGAGAACAAAAGAAAGCAGTACGATAGATACGGTGAAGCCGGTGTTCGTGACCAATACTTCGGTGATCAAGGGTTCACGTGGAATGATTTCTCTCACCGGGAAGATGTCGACGATATCTTCTCTCAGTTTTTTGGCGGGAGCGGCGGTTTCGACGACTTGTTCAGTGACCTTTTCAGGTCCCAAGGAGGGGGAAGACGACGAGTTAGAAAGGGAAAAGACTTGCGGGTAACGTTAGAGGTAGAACTGGAGGACATAAAGGGCGGTGTGGAAAAGACCATACGTTTACAGCGTAAGAAGTCCTGTGAGACCTGCGATGGTGCAGGCAGCAAGGATGGAAAATCGGCAACATGCAGTAAATGCGGAGGTTCCGGAGAGGTCCGCAATGTTCAGAGGAACGGTTTTCAACAGTTGATAAGGGTATCCGCTTGCCCCGCTTGCGGTGGTAGAGGAGAAATCATGACCAACCCATGCAGTGATTGTAACGGTACCGGCGTAAAGGATTCCACGGAAACCCTTACTGTAAAGATACCCCCGGGAGCCCAGGACGGTTCCAGACTAAAGGTCAGAGGAAAGGGCGATGCCGGTGAGAGAGGGGTGCCGGCCGGCGATCTTTACATATACCTTAGAGTCAAACCACACCAAGATTTTGTCAGAAGGGGGAAAAATATCTACAGCGAAGTGGATGTGTCCATGACTCAGGCCGCCCTTGGAGACAGCATCACCATCAAGACCTTGGGCGGCAAAGCAAACATCAAGATCCCACCTGGAACTCAACCGGAGCAGCACCTGCGCTTAAGAAATAAAGGCCTGCCGGATCTAGACGGGAGCACCGGCGATCACATAGTTATCGTTAACGTAGAGGTGCCTACGAAGATGAACAAAGAACAGAAAGAGCTTTTGAAGCGGTTCCAACAGATAGAAAAAAAGGGGAAAAAAACCTGGTTCGGTAAGTCCTAAACCAGGAGAACTTCTTTTAATTTGTATCCTTTAGGACATTCAACTGTACCGCAGAGTTTTTCCAGATGATACTTACCGCTGGGTTCAATGCCCGCCGGAAAGCACAATCTGTAGTTTTCACAGTCGATATCACTGCACTTTTTTTCCTTCAAGGATACCAGGGAACCTTCGATCAGTGACGTTCCCTGTAGGGTTGTCCTTAGTGGGATCTCCTCAACCTCCACCACCTTTACCTTGTCGGCATGTACCTTGCAGTTGTGGACATTATCTCTCACACCCACTATTTTATATCTCTTGTTCTTATCCAACCCACAGCACGATATCTTGATCTCACAGTTCTGACAGCGTGAAAGGCATCCTCCGAACACGAATTTCAGCCCTTTCTTCGCTAACTTCTCTCCTATTAAAGTTACTTCTACCATATTATTTTCCTCCTAGATCACTCCTGTCTCTCTAATGGCCGATTCGGCCGCTTTCCTATCCATCCTCTTGGTTCCAAGGATGGTATACCTATCCGGACGTATCTCCGGCGCCCTGACCAACGCCTCTACAATATCCTCTTCTTCTTGCTCGAGGCCCTTAGCCGTGGTAGGCGCTCCAACCACTTCCAAGGCGTTCTTTATCTGCTTCCAATCCCCACCGTGGAGATACATCATTATGATGGTTCCCACACCGCACTGCTCTCCGTGGAGTGCAGGCTTTTTCACCAATGTATCAAGGGAATGACTGAACATGTGTTCACTTCCGCTGGCAGGTCGGGAGGACCCGGCGATACTCATGGCCACACTGGAACTGACCAGGGCCTTGACCACCATCCAAGCGCTTTCTTCCAATCCTGGTTTGATACTGTCGGCGTTATCTATAAGTGTATAAGCGGTCATCTCGGAAAGATTCGCCGCATAGTTAGAATAAGGTTCGTTTCTGAGCTTTTTTGCCAATATCCAATCTTTTACCGCCGTCGAGTTGGCCAGTATATCCCCGCACCCGGAAGCTAGTAGTCTTGGTGGGGATTTGGCTATTATACCCGTATCTGCGATAAGTGCCAGAGGGGTATGAGCATTCACGGATACCTTGGCACCGTCTCGTTCGATAGATGCCCTCGCCGAAGCGATACCGTCGTGGGAGGCGGCGGTGGATACGCTGATGAAGGGCAGTCCCAGTAGATAAGAAGAATATTTGGCTACGTCTATGGGAACGCCTCCTCCGACGCCGAAAAACATATCGAACCCGTCCTTGCCTTTATCTACCACTTTATCAATCACTTTTTGTGAAGCTTTGGTTATCTCTACGATCTCAATGGAAGTGTCTATTTTTTCCATCAATTCACCGACTCTATCCCCGGCTATCTTTCGGGTGGTAGGATCACATACCAGTAAGGCGCTTCCCTTCAGTTTTAACCCTATGCACGTTTCTCCCAACTGTTCCAAGGCATCGTTTCCTACCACGATAGCCCTGGGAAGCTCCATGCTCTTGAACTTGTTGAACCCCTCATTTCCCGATATTTTCGCCCGATTTCTCTCGTCTACCATGTTCTACACCGTAATGATTAGAGGTATAGTAAGATATATTACTTTCCCAACTCACAGGGCCTCGTCTATCAGTTCTGCAGCGGTTTTACCCGAGAGTAACATACCGCCGAATATTGGGCCCATGCGGGGTGCGCCTAGAACAGCGTTGGCGCACATACCTATCACCCAAAGCCCGGGGAACACGGAGCACGTATTCTTCACAACCGTTTGCTCTCCCATGTCGGCCCACATGGACCTTTCACCCAGCACATTTCCGGTATCGGTGTTCAACGCACCTGTTTTTTTGGCCACTATGCGGCAGACCTCCGCATCGTGTCCGGTTGCGTCTATACACGCCTCAGCCCTTACCGTGATGGGGTCTACATGAAGACCGGCGACTTCTATGGGTGATGAATTGAGCACGAACCCGCCTACCTTGCTTTCATTGTAAAGTACATCCTCTACGGTCATCAAGTTGAATATCCTAGCACCGGCGTCTATGGCGCCTGCAAGGAGTTTGGAGACGCACTCTATTGAATCTGCGGTGTGATACCCTCCACCGGCGTCTTCCGTCTTAACACCAACGGCGTGGAGCTCTTCCACGGACTCGTCCTGCACCACCAGTACGGGATAACCCATTCCCCCTCCCCACATACCTCCACCCGGAGATAACTTTCTTTCAAAAATCGTGGCCTTGTATCCCTTTTCAGCAAGATACCTCGCAGCTACCATGCCCGCAGGTCCGGCACCCGCTATGGCTACATCGGATTCAATGCGTTCATCGAACTCCCTGAAGTGTCTTCTGACTATCTTTCGAGTGACCTCGATATCATCTATCATAATTAGGCTCATACTATCTGAGGTATAAAAGTTTGATGTCTGGAGAGCACGTACGGACTTGATACTCCTGTTTTCACGGGATGGTTTCCGCCTCGGGCCAGGCTTCTTTTTCATCTATGTGGTAGGTGAAATACTCCAGTACATGGTAAACTCCCTTCAACGCAACTGCGATCAGAAGAAGAATCAAAAGACCGAAAGGTGTAATTCTGTAAAGCATCTGGTCTTCCTGCCAGCCCAGGTCCAGGCTGCCGAGGACGAAATAGATGTAAAGACCCATGGTCAGGGCGGTGGCCGCACCTGCGATCATACGCTGGTACTCTCCCCTGCCGAAGTACGAAGTTAGGCCGGCGAAAAGTGCCATAGGTACGCCGAGTATTATGACGTATAACTGTGTGTTGTTGAAGAGAAAATCCAGTTCGGGAACATCCGTTTTCACAAAATGCACCGCTACCCAAACCAGGACCACAAACAGCAACAGGTATATCACCAGGGTGAAAACTCCTTTGAAGGGACTTCGTTTTTTATATGTCATGGATATACTCCTCCATATCGTACTCCATGCCCGTACCCTGTTCGTAGAACCGGAACTTTGCGTATAACGGTTCCCCTTCTACGTCTATGGTGACGGAGATATCTCTTTCCTCACCTTGAAGTACGGCAAATTGTTGAAGATAGGTACCCACCGGGGTATCGGCACTATCATAAACGGTTATCTCTACTTCCAAGTTCAGGTAGCGGGGGCTGTCGTTCTCGAAGTATATATCCGCGGTGAATTCATTTCCTATGACGTGCAGGTCAACCAACGACAGGTCGTTGAGTGGTGCACCCCAGTAGTGTTCCGTAGTATGATCGAAATTCATATTCAAACCGTCGATGGTTATCTCCGAAAGGAATTTCACGGTCTGAGAATTTGTTATGAACTCTTCCGTACTGTCCTCATCAAGTTCAAAGGAAAGTTCATGGCTCTCGTATCCTCCTAAAGGTATTGATATATCCTCGGTGGAGTAGACCGTATCTTTGCTCTGATCGTACATGGTGATGAACACGTTTGCGTCACCCTCTAGGAGGTCATTTGTCTCTACCTCGAAGGGTATGGTGAGCACACTGCCTTCCTGGTCGGGCAAAGAATTGACAAATGCCCTCTCATGGTCGAACTCTAAGCTCAGTACTACCCCGTCCCACTGGATCGTCTCTTCGTAGGCCATCTTTAGCTGCATAAGGGAAAGGGGGTACTTTGCAGTCATACGGGTAGACACTTTGAAATCGCATCTGTTGAATACGAACTCCTCGATCTCATCGTCGTCGAAATCGTTTAAGTTAATTGCGAAGGACATAGGTTCATCCCTTTTCTCGCCGATGCCTAAGCTTTCAACACTCACCGTTTCGGAGTACAGGGTCCTATCGAATCCGAAAAGGTCGAAATCCATCTGTATATCCTGCATCTCGTAAAAACCGTCGTTTTCCATGGTAAGGACCGTTTCGACCAACAGTGTTTCTTCGTCGAAACTCCAATCGATATCGTCTTCCGAGGGCAGTTCAACGAAAGGAGACCTGTTGATAAGAGGATTCAGAAAAGAAGAGTATATAGCCAGTACGAACATGATTATCACCGCCAGGGTGAACAGTGTGGATAATATCCTAAATATACGCAACTTCGATTTATTTTCCATCACTTGGTATAACTCGGTTGAGCAAATAAAGTTTTTTATATGGAAAGGGGTGGTTACGTACCTATGCTCTGCAGTAGATGTACTGAGGAGGCCGTAACGTATATTCGATACAGCGGTGCTTACCTGTGCCCGGAACATTTTATGGAGTTCTTTGAGAAACGGGTTTACAAGGATTTCAGGAAGCAGCTTGACATCAAAGGCGGAAAGTGCATAGCGGTGGCGGTCTCAGGAGGAAAAGATTCCCTGGTAACCCTGCATCTACTGCATGATATTTTAAAACAGCGGAGGGACTGTAAGATGGTCGGTATAACCATAGACGAAGGTATAAAGGGTTACCGGCATAGTAGTGTGGACCTGGCGGTAAAAGAATACGAGAAATTGAACATCGATTATCGCATCGTATCCTTTAGGGATCACTTCAAATTCACCCTGGACCAGGTAGCCCACAGAGGGATGCCCTGTTCCACCTGCGGAGTCCTCCGCCGGTGGTTGATGAACACCACTGCAAAAAGATTGGGAGCGGATCATTTGGCTACGGGGCTGAACCTCGACGATATCGCCCAATCCATACTGATGAATTTTTGCCGGGGGGATGTAGAGAAACTTTCAAGGATGGGACCTCACGAGAAGGTAAAGGAGGGGCTGGTCCCCCGATTGGCGCCTCTCCGCAGATGTCCGGAAAACGAATCCTACCTTTACGCCATGTACGCAGGCATACCCATACACGATCTGGAATGCCCCTATGCCGACGAGGCGTTAAGAGGTGTGTACCGGGACGTACTTGGAACCCTTGAGGATAATACACCAGGTACTAAGTACGCCGTGCTGAGTTCTTACGATAAGTTGATGGATTCTATGGAGGTGGAAACCGTACCTTTGGACAGCTGTGAAAAATGCGGTGAGCCTACCTCCGGTGGTTTATGTAAGGCATGTGAGATACTGGAGAGCGTTAGAAAAGACAGTTGATATCGTCTCTACGACTCCTGGTTCCAGAAAGTTTATTTACGCAGTTGTAGATTCCGGTGAAAAGATGGGATGTCACGTGGATTCTATAGCAGAAAAACTTGCGGAAAAGCAAAAGGAAATATCCATCGGCGAATTCTTCGAACGGAACAAACACATCTTGGGGTTTGATTCTCTGACCAAATCTATGGTCACCGCCGTAAAGGAAGGTGTGGATAATTCACTGGATGCCTGCGAAGAGGCAGATATACTTCCTGACATAACAGTGGAGATCGAAGAGGTGGATGACAAGGAATACAGGGTGGCGGTGGAGGACAACGGTCCGGGAATAGTGAAACGCAATATACCTGATGTTTTTGCAAAGCTGCTCTACGGTGCCCGGTTCCATGATGTTAGGCAGAGCCGAGGTCAGCAGGGAATAGGCGTGTCGGCGGTGGTGATGTACGGCCAGTTAAGTACCGGCAGAGCGACTACCGTTAGATCTAAGGTGAAAGAAAAGGACTACGCCGTGGAGATGGAGATCACCATGGATACAAAGAAAAACGAGGGTGAGATAATTTCACAGGATGTGGTCCTCTGGGATCAAAAAGAACATGGTACCCGATTTGAGACCACTATAAAGGGACTGCTGCGCAGTGGTGACCACTCCATATTCGAGTACCTGAAAAATACCGCCATAGTAAATCCCCACGCCAAGATAACCTTTGATCGTGACGGAGAGACCACCGTGTTCAAAAGAGCGACGGATAAGCTGCCGCCTCCTACCATCGCGGTGAAACCCCATATCGAGGGGATCGAGCTCGGTACCTTTGTAAAGATGGCAAAGGAAAGTAAAAGGCGGAAACTGAGCTCGTTTTTAGTCAACGAATTCAGCAGGATAAGCTACCGCACCGCTCGACAAATATGTGACGCCGCAGGTGTAGATGAAAATAAGGGCCCGGGAGAGGTGTCCCTAGGTGAGTGTAAGAAGCTGCTTGCGGCCGCAGGCGAGGTAAAGATAATGGCTCCGGAAACCGACTGCCTTTCTCCCATACGTAGTATGCTGATCAAGAAGGGCTTGAAAAACGTGTTGAAAGGCTATCGACCGGAATTCTACGCACCGCCTACCACCAGAGAACCCTGTGTTTACAGTGGTAACCCCTTTCAGGTAGAAGTAGGATTGGTCTATGGGGGGGACCTGCCCTCCGAAGGAGCGGTGGATGTGCTGAGATTCGCTAATAGGGTACCCTTACTGTACAAGAAAAGCGGCTGTGCTACCACCACCGCGATAAAGAATATCGACTGGCGAATATACGGTCTGGATCAGAGGGGCGGAAGGGGGATGCCATCGGGTCCGGCTATAATACTGGTACATGTGGCTTCCACCCGAGTACCGTTTACGTCCGAGGCAAAG
Organism: Thermoplasmata archaeon; assembly: GCA_046498385.1. GTDB lineage: Archaea > Thermoplasmatota > Thermoplasmata > Halarchaeoplasmatales > Halarchaeoplasmataceae > Halarchaeoplasma. The sequence continues at coordinate 15,524 of JAWOAU010000082.1, forward strand.
GAGGCTATAGCCGATATACCAGAGGTGGTCGAAGAGATAGAGAGGGGGCTCCGGGAGTGTGCCCGGTACATGCGGACTCACCTGAACAAGGAGAAAAGAAGAAAGAAGGTCTCGCGCAAGTTTATGATCGTTAGGGACATACTTCCGATGATAGCTGAGAAATCCGCGGTTATCGTGGGTAAGGACCCGCCGCCCTTGGATAAAGTGATGACCAAGATAATGGGGGTGGTTTACGTTGAGAGTTCCCATGAATGGTCAAAGAAACACTGTAGTGTGTCCATAGACATAAACAACTACACGCCGCGCAAAAGAAAACTGAAGATGTACATGGAAAAACCTTATCCCGATAACGCAGCCATGAATGCGGTTCCAGAGCCAAAATACGACGGAGAGTACTTGGAGTGGGAGCTGGAGACCCTTAAACCCTCCGGACTGGCGGAGATACGCTTCAAGTTCAACGGTGGATTGAAGAAAGAAGATATGGAGGGGCTAGAGCTGTATATCGAAGGGGTAGACGGCAGCAAGTTGATCGGGGCCGAGCCGCTACCAGACGACTGGAACGTTGAGATGGCGGAGATAGAGAAGGGGTGAACAGAGTATGGAAAAAAGACACAAGGACGCTATGAAAAGTTTAGAGGATATCGCCGAACAATTTTACGATCAAATGGACGGGGGAAATATCCCGGAGATGAAGATATCTACTCGGAGCAAGAGCAACATAGTATTCAACAAAAAATTAGGTGTGTGGAAGTACGGGAAGTCAAAGAGTTCCCGCTCAGCCAAGAAGTTAAGCGGAGCAAGGATGATCTTACGGACACTCTACATGCTTGATTTTATAAGAGAGATGATCGACGATGATAAATCCTCCACCCTCAGGGAGATGTACTACATATCCGAGGGGTGGGAAAAGGCAAAGTTCGGGGATCAGAAGGAGTCCGATAGATTGGCCGAGGATATGGAGATAGTAACAGATTGTCTGCGTGAGGACTTCAAACTGCGCCCTGAAGAGGACGGTGCTAGACTCATCGGGGATATAACCATAAAAGAGCGCACCCGGAAGGGAGATATACGAAAGATCAACTGCAGGGACGATGTAGGCGACTCCGGTTATACCATCCCCTATAACGTTGAAGAGGATAAGGTAAACTTTGATGATATAGGTGTAGACTTTATAATTGCCGTGGAAACCGGCGGTATGTTCGATCGTCTGGTTGAGAACGGTTTCGATGAGAGTGCCAACGCTTTGCTCATACACCTCAAAGGACAGCCCGCACGTTCTACAAGAAGGGTTATGAAGAGACTGAACGAAGAAGAGGGACTACCGGTGATTGTCTTCACCGACGGGGACCCATGGAGCTTTAGGATATTCGCCAGTATTGCCTACGGTGCCATCAACAGTGCGCACCTGTCTGAGTTTTTAGCCACTCCCACCTCGGAGTACGTAGGTATAACCGCCAGCGACATACTGAACTATGATCTTCCTACGGATAAGTTGAGCAAGAACGATAGGACCGCCTTACAGCAGGAACTGGATGACCCCAGATTCAACACACGTTTCTGGAAGGACGAGATCGAAACCATGCTGGAGATAAACAAAAAGGCGGAACAGCAGGCACTAGCAAAGTACGGCCTGGATTACGTTACCGATGTGTATCTGCCTGAAAAATTAGGTGAACTGGGCTTGCTTTAAATCCCTATCCAAACCTTACTGCAGAGCTTTCTCACCGCGGCCGCCGCAGATAAAGCCGCAAGGTAGCTCGTACCTGGATTATCTGGTGAAGGAACGTTCCTTGAAATCCCAACCAGTTCACCTGCAGGACCTTGGAAGCGTATCTCGTGAATATTCTGATCTATATCCGGGTCACAGACCAGTTTTATCTCGGTTTTTTGGAATCCGGCCGATGCCAGACTTAAAGTGGCGGCTACGTTAACGTTCTTTGGAAAGCGTTTTACCGCCTCGGCGGCGGGTCCTTGGAATACGACCGTGTTTTTGTCAACCTCCATATTCAAGGACTTTGGGGGCTTGCGGGTGGTCAGAGTGACCTTTTCGATGCCTGCGTGGGACGCGTTTACTACGGCGTCGAGGCCACAGAGCGCACCGGTGGGCAAATAGATACGGTTTTTTCCAGATGCGCTGTAAAGGGCGTCCCTCAACCCCTCATCCACCAATGCACCCACGCTCATGATGACCAACTCGGCACCTGCTTCCAGTGCCTGAAGGCCGTATTCCTTGACCGCTTCTTGAGACGCCGCTTCTACCACCAGGTCCACTTGTTTTAAAGCGTAGTTTAGGTCGGAAACCGGCTGTACTTTTTTATACCGGCGCTCTAGTTGTTTGATATTTGGACGGTGGCGGTCCATCACAAAACAGGTTTTCACACACTCCATATCCTGGCATTCCTTGACAACAACGGAACCTATTGATCCTGCGCCGATTACAAGAACGTTCATATTTCCTGGTTAACATCCAAGCTATAAATAGGTTTGGAAGGAAGAGTGATTCGATCGATGAAAGATGATGTCCGTGATAATATTCAAATATGCTCTCTCAAATAACCCCTCATGGAGGAACTTTATCCATGGATCGGAGCCTGCGTTGGCTTAGTCGCCCTTGGCTGTGTGTGGGCCGTGATGACGGGACTCAAAGAACGGCGTGATGTTCTTAATTCACTGGATATGGATTATGGAATAAGTGAAGATGATGACCTACCGGGATTCCCCTTACAATCCCTGGTTTATGTTACGGTGGCCGTACCGGCCTTGATCTACTCCTTGTTGTTGACCACGTTGATATGGATATTCAGTCCTCTTACGGATATTCAGGTCACGGTGGCTAAAGGCGCACTCCTTTGTTTGGGCCTAAGCGCTCTTTTCGGCAACTTGGGCCGCAGTTTGATGTACCGTGAGGCCACGGAGGGCATAGGTAGATCGGAACATAAGAAACAGCTTTTTGGAAAGTATATGGTATTCCTGGTCTTACCGGAAACGGTGGTTATACACGGACTTCTGATCTCCATCCTCGGCTTGGTAGGCAGCGGTGCTTTAGATGGAAATTTCGCTCCTTCTCCCGTAGCGATAGACGCTTACTTTCAGGCTTGTGTGATCCTCGGTATATCCGCAGCTGCTGCTATATTCGTCGGCACCTCTTTCCGCAGAGCTCCGTCTTTGATCGAATCGCCGGAAAAATTCCCACAAAAGATAATCAGTACGGCTGTGCCTATGGTGATCAACATCCTTGGTCTAGCCGTGGCAATATGGTTGATGGTGGACAGCGGTTTTTTCGGTTAGGTCGCTTTAGACGCAAAACTCCCGCAAATGAGCAGTATTATCCTCTCCAGTGATAATTCGGGGTGTCCTCGGTGATCTCTATGTTGTGAGGATGACTTTCGTTCTTTCCCCCCTCACTTATCTCGTAAACTTCGGTCTGGCGGATTTCACCTATATTCCTTGCGCCCAGGTGTCCCATGCTGGATTTTATTCCGCCGACTATCTGATGTATGACTTCCGATATGGTTCCCTTATACGGTACAAGCCCTTCTACGCCTTCAGGTATGTACTCCTCCCGGCTTTCGAAATGCTGGCCGTATCGGTTCTTTTCACGCTTCTCCAGTGCTGAAATAGAGGCCATTCCTCTGTATTCTTTGTACTTTCGCCCCCCCCTGAAAACGATCCTGCCCGGCGATTCTTCCGTCCCGGCTAACATGTTACCTAGCATCACACAATCCGCACCGCAGGCCAGGGCTTTAGCGGCATCACCACTGTAGCGGATCCCCCCGTCGGCTATCACGGAGATATTTTCTTCCTTCGCAACCTCATAAACATTCATTATAGCGGTTATTTGAGGTACGCCTATACCCGAAACTATCCTTGTGGTACAGATCGAACCTGGCCCGATCCCTACACGTAATGAGTCCGCACCGGCGTCTATCAACGCTCTGGCACCTTCACCCGTTGCAATATTTCCGGACATAAGGTTTACTTCAAAGCTTTCACTTATATCCTTAGTTGCCTCTATGACGTCCTTGGAGTTACCATGGGCGGTGTCGATGACTATGAGGTCCACACCAGCTTCGACCAGGGCTTCAACCCTATCGAATTCGTCCGGGCCTACGGCAGACCCCACCATGAGTTGACCGTTCTCGTCCATGGTCGCCTGGGGATGTTCTTTCTTCTTCTCTATGTCCCTAACGGTTATAAGTCCCTGGAGCCTGCCTTCGTCGTCTACCAGTGGAAGTTTTTCTATCTTGTTTTTGTTGAGTATGGCTTTGGCTTGGCTCATATCCGTGTCCGGACCAGCCGTGACCAATTCCGAACTCATGATCTCATCGACATACTTGTGCAGTTCGGTTTCAAACCGCAGATCTCTTTTGGTGACTATTCCTATCAATTTCCCGTCCTTGATCACCGGCAGCCCTGAGATGTTTTTCTCATCCATTATTTTCTTGGCTTCTAACGCTTTAATATCCGGAGAAACGATGTACGGATTACGGATGATCCAGTTCTCCGACCTTTTCACTTTCTTCACCATCTCTACCTGTAATTCGGTGTCTAGGTTGCGGTGTATGATACCCAATCCCCCCTCTCTTGCCATGGCGATAGCCATCTTACCACCGGTGACCTTATCCATAGGAGAGCTCAATATCGGCACCCTTAATTCGATCTTTTTGGTCAACCTACTTGTGATATCTATATGTTCTCTCTTTAGGTCGGTACTTCGAGGAATAAGCAGTATATCGTCAAAGCTGAGGCCTTTTTCTATCTTCATGGTCATCTGGTTGGTCAGTGCGAAGGGGGGATAAGTAGTTTTCTTTGAACACCATGCCGCTAAAAAGGTGGGATCACTCTTTCAAGAACTGAAAAACCCTTTCTATCTTCTTTTCACGGCTGGTTTACGGCATCCTGGTAAACGACCTGCCGGTGATGACCGCCAACATTATCACACTGATGTTTTCCCTTGTGATCTCGTTGTCCATGATCAGATACCAGCGCTCCGCCCTGGACGGTATCTATCGGGGCATCACCTTAGAAAGCTTTTTTACTCTCTTCCCCGATATATACAAAAAGGTATTTGTTATGTTTAAACGTAAGCCGAGGACGTATAAGGTTCAAGTATCCCCTGACCCGGTAGTAAGGTTCCTTTATTTCGTAGGCGGAACCTTTTTTCTCGCTGTAGGTATGGTCGGCATAGTAGTACGGCTTTTGCCGACCACACCTTTTTTACTCCTTTCCGCCGGTTGCTACTCCAAGAGCTCGGAAAGATGCCACCGGTGGCTTTTAAACAACAGGTTGTTCGGATCCTACATAAAAAATTATATGGCTGGGAATGGTATCTCGTTAAAAGTAAAATCTTTGATCTTAGTGGCGCTATGGGTCTCCATATCGTTTTCAGCTTTCTTCGTGGTAGACATGCTGCTCATACGAGTTTTATTGGTGGTGATAGCCGTGGGAGTTACAGTTCATATCTTAACCCTACCCACTCATACAACCGAAAAAAATTAAATACGCTGTGTATCATCTGTTCTAAAAAGATGAACGGATAGAGGGATAAAAATGACTGAGAAAAAAAAATTTACCACTAATACCGGAAAGCCAGTTGATAACGATCTGAATTCTATGACCGCAGGTGAAAAGGGTCCGGGCCTGATCCAAGATATGCACTTATTGGATAAGCTTGGGCATTTCGACAGAGAACGTATACCTGAACGTGTGGTTCATGCAAAGGGTGCGGGAGCCCACGGTTACTTCGAGGTGACCAACGACCTCAGCGAGTACACACGGGCAAAGTTCCTTTCTAAGGTAGGAAAGCGGACTGAAATTTTCGCTAGGTTTTCCACAGTGGGCGGGGAAAGGGGTTCGGCGGACTCCGCCCGTGACCCTAGGGGGTTTGCTGTTAAATTCTACACCGAGGAAGGAAACTACGATATGGTTGGTAACAACACACCCATATTTTTCATCAGAGACGCCATGAAGTTTCCTGACTTTATCCACACTCAAAAACGAAATCCCAAGAGCAACCTGAAGGACCCAGATATGTTTTGGGATTTTCTTTCACTTACACCGGAATCAATACATCAAGTGACCATACTTTTCTCAGACAGAGGGACCCCAAAAAGTTACAGGCATATGAACGGATACAGCAGTCATACCTTCATGTGGTACAACGAAGAGGGAGAACACGTGTGGGTGAAATATCACTTCAAAACCGATCAGGGTATAAAGAATCTAACTCGGCAGGAGGCGGACAAACTTGCAGGTGAAGATCCGGACCACGCCACCCGGGACCTTTTCCAGAGTATCGAGAAGGGGGAATATCCTTCTTGGAGTGTATATGTTCAGATAATGACCCCTGAAGAGGCTGAGGAATATCGTTTCGATCCCTTTGATATTACCAAGGTCTGGCCCCACGAAGATCATCCGGTCATACCGTTGGGTAAGATGGTTTTGAATAGAAATCCGAAGAATTACTTCACAGAAGTTGAACAAGCGGCATTTTCTCCCGGTAATTTTGTTCCGGGTATAGGCCCGTCTCCGGACAGACTACTGCAGGGACGGCTGTTCAGCTATCACGATACCCACAGACACAGACTGGGTGCCAACTATCAGCTGCTCCCTATAAACGCACCAAAAGCCGCCGTTAACAACTATCAGAGAGACGGCCCGATGCGCTGCGACGACGGGGGTGAGGGACCGAATTACTGGCCCAACAGTTTCCAAGGACCTGATCCCGACTCCGACTATGCACTACCCGAGATAGATATTAGCGGCATGGCTAAAAGGCACGAGTACCCCGTCGGAGAGGTGGATTTTGTTCAGCCGGCAGCATTGTTCAACAAAGTGATGGATGAAGAAAATAGGGAACATCTCATAGGAAATATAGTAGAACACCTCGGAGGAGCACATAAGGATATCCAGCTAAGGCAGACCGCTTTGTTCTACAAGGTAGATCCGAAGTACGGAGAGGGTGTTGCCGAGGGATTGGAGCTTTCCATGGACGAGGTAAAAAAATTAGCGGAGATGTCTCAGGAAGAACGAGTAAATAAACTTGCGTAGCCCTAATCCCCCACTTTTTTAAGTTTGGGGATACCCGTGGAACGAGTTCCATTTTATCTTGAGGCATATCTGCCGATAGATGTAAGGAGTTTACTCCTGTATTATCTCTTAACTCATACTATCGAGTTGGCGGCGCGCCCTGGTGGGGCGCTTTAAGAGCCGTCAGGAATCCCGAAGGTGTGTAAAATATATGTCAATATTTACAGGAAAGCCAGAGGCTTTTCTGTAGACCACAGGAAACACGGTTTCCTGTTAGGTAGCCACGGTTTCTATAGGAAAGTCCCTTTACTGCTTATCTACAGGAATTTCAAGAAGATCCCTTCGAGTTGAGGAATAGGATATTCCAACTCTCGATAGAACAAGTTCTACCAATATACAGGAATAAATTCCTGTTCTCAGCAAAAAGGCTTTTTACCGATATGCCCCAAAGGCTTTAGCCTTGGGGAATCCTCACGATGGAGGGTGTAAAAACCACCCTTTGGAATGATAGGATAACCATACATTTTTTAGTCGGTCATTCCACCGCATGTCATGTATTTTACGTGGATCGACCTTCCTACCAGGTTCGAATATGATGGTTTCGTGGAAACTTATTTATTGTTTCGTTTACGTAATAGAGGCGGAAATACGATGTTAGAAAGGATAGGATCGGAAGGCTTGGCCCACTATTCGTATATTATCGGAGACCGGAACCAGGCAGCGGTTATAGACCCCAGGAGAGATGTTGAACGTTACATAGAGATAGCTGAAAGAGAAGGGATGACTATAACAGATATATTCGAGACCCATAGGAACGAAGATTACGTGATAGGATCTTGTGAACTTCGTTCCCGGACCGGTGGGAAGATATGGCACGCCGAAAAACAATTGGACTACGGTTACGGTTCCCTGGCAGAGGAAGGTAAAACGTGGAGTATCGGAAGGTTGAAACTAAAGGCGATGAACACACCTGGGCATACCCTTGGCAGTGTGAGTTACCTGCTTCATGACCCCGACGGAGAGCCCTGGATAATATTCACTGGCGATGCCCTATTTGCAGGAGATGTCGGCAGAGTAGATTTTTACGGAGAAGAAAGACTCAAGGAGATGTCCTTTAAACTGTACGATTCCATATTCAATAAAATACTTCCCCTGGGTGACGGTATAATCATTTGCCCGGCCCACGGCGCGGGTTCAGTTTGCGGGGAAAGCATCGCAGAAAGAGAATGGACCACCATAGGCATGGAAAGAAAGCGGAATACCAAGTTACAGGTGAGCAACAAAGAAGAGTTTTCTGAAAAAGCTGCCGAGATGAGAGAATATCCGCCGTACTTTGCGACCATGGAGAGGCTGAACCGGAATGGACCTGGATCGCTGTCTCAAGGAGAGAAACTTAAACACATGAATCCTGAGGAATTCCAGGAAGCCGCAGTGGAGTCGTTGATACTGGATGTTCGTTCGAACCTGAGCTTCGGCTCCGCCCACATCCCCGGCTCCATATCGATATGGTTAGACGGCGTACCAAGTTTTGCCGGCTGGTTTTTAACCTACGACAAGCCCGTACTCCTGGTGGGCGGAGATACATCGAAGGCGGTTACCTACCTTAGACGGATGGGGTTCGATAACGTGATAGGAACACTTTCAGGAGGCATGCTGGCCTGGCACATGTCCGGTAGAAAAAGTTGTTCCGTGAACACCTTAACCGTGCAGGAACTGTGCGGTATCATCGACGGAGATAAAAAACCTTGGATACTTGATGTGAGAAGTGAAGGTGAATTGGAAGAGAAGGGAGAGATCGAAGATGCCCATAATATACACCTGACCCGGATCCCTGAAAATATGCACGATATACCCAAAGACCGAGATATCTACATCTTTTGCGGAAGCGGTCTGAGATCCATGACCACTGCGAGTTTGTTGAAAAGAGAGGGCTGGGAAGAGCTGTATGTGGTCCTAGGAGGCATCCAAGGCTGGACTTCCACCACGTGCCCGTTGAAATAATGGTGTTCCTCCCTTTATCGACAGATGGCATCGTGATTTATAGTGGAATTGGTTTTGGAATTTTCGTATTCATATCACCTTCTAGCTTGCTGATCTGGAGATGTGATTATACCATCACGCTAAAAAAATCGATCTGGTCGTATCAAGTAACAGACGGAACTCGATACCCTAAATCTTTTTATCCGTGTGATACGATACACAACCCATGAAATCTGAAAGCATATCCGATTACAAGTTCCTGTCTAGCCCGAATTTTTCTCCCGACGGTAAACATCTCTGCTTTGCCTACCACGAGATGGATGTGAAGAACAACAAGTACCCCTCCACACTTTGGATCATGGATTCGAAGAGTCATGATACATACAAGCTGACAAACAGCGGTAAGGACAGCAGCTATGTCTGGTTGAATGATGAAGAGATCCTGTTCACATCCGGAAGGGATATGGGTGTGAAGGAGGACGATGAGGAGGATGAGGATAAGGACAAGACCAAATTCTTCAGGATCAACATACACGGCGGAGAGGCGGAGTATCTTTTTACGTTGCGTAAAAAGGTGAGCGGGATGAGGAAGTCTGATCTGGGTATCATACTTTCCATTTGGGAGAAGGTGCATGAGGAAAAGAAAGATAAAAAGGAGTTGAAGGAGGGGAAGGATTATCACGAACTCGATGAGATCCCGTTCTGGTCCAACGAGGAGGGTTTCTCCAACAAAAAAAGGAACCATCTTTATCTGTTGGACCTTGAATGTCAGGATATGAAATTGCTGGTGGGTGAGTACAAGTCCGTACAGAATTTCCATGTTGAAGAGGGTAAGATAAGTATAGTGCTGAGTGAGTATGAAGACAAGTACCAGGTACAGAACTTCCTGTATCTGTACGACCTTGATAGGGATAAACTAGATATGCTCGTCGAGGATGTTCTCGAGATCGGTGTTTCCCGTTTCTTTAACGGGAATATACTCTTCGCTGCCACGGATATGAAGAGGATGGGTATCAACACTAACATGAACTTCTACCTGTACGATCTCAAAAAAGGAGAGTACAGGCGATTGACGGATATGGACAGGTCCCTGGGAAACTCGCTTTTAACGGA
>JAWOAU010000084.1:0-63693 GCA_046498385.1 Thermoplasmata archaeon
TTGGGATACACCAGGAGGCGATTTCAATACATCTTACGTATCTTACAGGAACATATCACAAGAAGGTCTATGGTATGACTGGGATATAACTGAAATAGTGCGTGCTTGGTATGCTGGGGACATAGAAAACAATGGATTGATGATAATTGGAGATGACCATGATGCGGAGCCATATAACCGAGCGTACTTTAAGACGACGGAGAATGAGGATTCCCATCACTGGCCCAAGGTGAAAATGTCGTTTGGGCCGGAGGAGATACCTGATCAGTACATGGAGGAAAACGAACCCACCAGAACCATATCGTTGGATACGAGTTACGGGGCGGCAAAAGGAATATCAGGGGAGCATGGTGGTAGTTCTAACGTTCCTTTTGACGGCGAAAATCAGGATGAATCTCGTTGTCAAATCTTGCACACACCCGAACAGATAGGTGGAGAGGGAACAATCAAGCGCATATCCCTTGGAAGGTATTCACCCTCCCAAGTAGGGATATTTGAAAACCTCAAAATATCTTTAGCTCATACGGAGCTGGAAGAGTTGACGCAAACCTTTGCCGATAACTATCACGGCGTACCAGTTGAAGTTTTTTCCGTGGATAAATACGAAACCAATTCATCCGACGGTGATCCATGGATACATTTTGAACTGAACGAGAGTTTCACCTACGATTCATCATATAATTTATTGATCGATCTTCAGTGGCAGGGAGACAATGGTGTCAAAGTGGAGACGACTTCTACAAATTTCGATCATTTCGTCACCGTCAATATATGGAACATAAGTTTTCCAAACGGTGCCACGAGTACCTTTTCACCTGTCACAAAGTTCGAGACCGAAATTGCCGATGTCAGCGTTGTCGACAAAGGGGAATCAGCAAACATGTATCCATTTGTCGGACCCTTGCCCTTCAATTCCGAAGTGTTTTCAGAGATACGCTATCAGATACTACAGAGGAGCGAGTTGTTGAACGCATCTGGAACGGTCGATAAGATATGTTTCCAGGCCTTTACGAATGGTGCCGACTGGTCTGTTGTAGAAAATTTGTCCATTAGGATGGCACATTCGTCCAACGAATCTTTAGGCTCAAATTATGAATCCAACCGTATTGATCCCTGGGTCGAGGTGCTGAACAGATCGACGTATAAGATCGCATCGGAACAAAAAGGTGAATGGGTCGAGATAGATCTGGATAACCTGTTCCGGTACAATGGTGACGATAACATGGTCGTTGATATACGTTGGAGAGGTGGTCACGCCAAGTACTGGGGGATCAATTTGACCGTTGATACCTCCGTCCCCTATAATGGTTCTTTATCCTATATGGGTTACGATGCGGAAAGCGGCACAACCGTACAATGGATGCATAACATTCAAACCATATTTGTGGATGAACCTCAATGGGAAGCTACTAGCTCGGATCCGTCACTCTTTACCGCAGAGGTTATGGATGAGAATTTAGAGATAACACCTCAACCCGATCAACATGGAACCGGTACTATCGATCTCAATATGATGAACTGTAATGGAAAATTGGTACATCAACAGGATGTGATGATCACTATATATGAAGTGAATGAAGCGCCGGATGAACCAACTAACCCATCACCGGTGGATGGTGCAACAGATGTTGGCACATCTCCCACACTTTCAGTGGATGTATCGGATCCCGATGGTGACACCATGGATGTTACATTTTATGACGCATCGGACGACAGCATTATAGGAACCGATGCTAACGTGTCTAGCGGAGATCCTGCCGAAGTAGAGTGGTCAGATCTTTTGGAAAATACGGAATATGAGTGGTATGCGGTAGCGCACGATGGTCAGAATACAACACAGTCCGTAGTCTGGACCTTTACTACATTATCTACAAACGCTGCACCTGATGCACCTTCTAATCCGTCTCCTGCCGATGGAGCAACAGATGTTGGTACGTCTCCCACATTATCTGTAGATGTATCGGATCCCGATGGGGATGTTATGGACATCACCTTTTACGATGCTTCTGACGACAGCGAAATAGGAACCACTACAGATGTAGCTAGCGGTTCAACGGCATATGTGACATGGTCCGACCTTAACTTTGGTGTGGAATATGAATGGTACGCGGTGGCGGACGATGGACAGAACACAACCCAATCCGATACCTGGAGCTTTACGACCACCGCTGCAAACCAAGCACCGAATGCACCTTCTAACCCGTCTCCCGCTGATGGAGCAACAGATGTTGGTACGTCTCCCACACTTTCTGTTACAGTATCGGACCCCGATGGAGACGCTACGGATGTGATGTTTTACGACGCTTCTGATGACAGCGAAATAGATGTAGCTACAGGCGTAGCCAGCGGTTCTACAGCATCTGTTACTTGGTCCGGCCTCTCACTCGATGCTGTTTACGAGTGGTATGCGGTTGCAGATGACGGCCATGATACAACCCAATCCGATACCTGGAGCTTTACGACCATGGCGGTAGTGGATGATGAGTCTCCCGTAGCGGTTGCAGGGTCAGACAAAACCGAGATATACGCCGGTGAAACCGTTAACTTTGACGGAAGCGATTCAGCGGATAATGAGGGTATAGTAAGGTACACATGGACGATAGAAGGCGAAGAGTTCGATGGAGTAACCGTCAGTTACACCTTTGAGAATCCGGGCACCTATACCATAAGATTGGTTGTTGAAGATGCCGCAGGGAACATCCATGAGGACACGATGCAGGTGACAGTAACGGAGAAGGAAGAGGATAGTGGATTTCCACTACTCTGGCTTGCTCTCATCATCGTTATTATAATCGTTATACTGCTGCTCATATTACTTCTTACTCGAAAGGGTTCCAAAGGTGAGGAAGAATACGTCCCTCCCCCGCCCATGGAAGGCACTGAGCAGTCCCCTCCGGAAACCTACGGGGAGGAAGAGCCTCCCTACGAGGAACCTCCAGAACCCTACGGAGGGGGCGTGAAACCTCAGGAACACTTAGAGCCTTATCCTGCTGAAGAGGAGGATATAATACCCCCCGATGATTACCAATGATACGGGGGTTTGCAACACCGCTGCAAAAGCAATAATAAAGGTAATCCGTTCTTGTGGTTTCATGGTGGTTGCTGAAGTCAAGGTAGAACTCAAGAATGGTGTTACCGACTCCGAATGAATGAACACGGGGATTACAATCTAGGTGCGGTAGATATGTACGCTTATCCTGATTTTGGGGATGAAGTTTGCATTATTTGGTGTCTAATGCTTTACTATTTTTTATATTTGTAATACACCACCATAGCTCCTATCAGTGCAGTTCCAAAAACTATGAAGTTCAAAGATGTAGCGTTCCCATCTGTTCCCTCTTCAATAGTGAAATTCGCGTTATATCGTGTCTGGAATATTACACTATATTGGCCGGTTGGAACTTCGTCTCCATCCTGATCGGTCTGGTTCCACTCCATCACCTCTTCGGAAGGGACCATGGGTAGAACATCTTCAACATCACCACCGTCGAACATCAGCCTATCGGTGTCGATGTGGAGGATTTTAACATGCTGTGCCATTGGGTGATGCGTTAGATTTCCGTCGTTTCGTAGAGCTATCTTTACCGTCTCTCCTTTCTTATATACTCCCTTTTCAACCTCTATGAATTCACCTTCTTCCTCCATCCGTCCCCAGTCCGGGAATTCTTCTGCAGATGAAAACGGGATGGATAAGCTCAAAGCCATTATCACCACTATTACATAGTGTGAGTACCTTATTAGCATAGTACCAATCTTATTATCTTTATTTAAGCCTAATAAACTTTATCCTGCTACAAAAACAATAATAAGGATAAACGTAATCCGGCTATTGTGGTTCCATGGTAGTTGCTGAAGTCAAGATAGAGCTTAAGAAGGGTGTTACAGACCCCGAAGGAATGAACACGAAGAAGGCGCTTAACCTCCTTGGATGGGAGGTCGAGTCCGTAAAGACCGGAAAGGTGTTTCACATCGATCTCGGTGAAGATATTTCAGAGGATGAGGCCGAAGAGGTGGTAAATGAGATGTGCCGACGTATATTGGCCAATCCGGTTATACAGGCCTATCATATCAACTTAGAGGGTTGACGATGAAGCATTACATCAGAAAGGACGTTCCCTTCCTTCTTTACGAGGTAAATCTGCTTGGATCTGAGGATGAGGACCTTAGGGATATAAGTCGGAAGAGTGGTATCGGCTTGAGTCTAAGTGAGATGAGGAGTGTAAGGAAGTACTTTCAGAAGCTCGGCAGGAACCCTACGGATATAGAGATGGAGGCCATTGGCCAGGCATGGTCAGAGCACTGCTGCTACAAATCCTCCAAATGCATACTCAGAGATACGGTGTTTGATATCGACGCCCCTCAGAATATATACGTCATAGAAGAGGATGCAGGTGTGGTCGAGTTCGACGACAAACATGCTTACGTGGTGGCCCTGGAGAGCCACAATCATCCGTCGGCCATAGAGCCCTACGGGGGTGCGGCCACGGGCATAGGCGGTATTGTAAGGGACGTGGTGTGCATGGGCGCCCAACCTCTGGCATTCGTTGATCCTCTTTTCTTCGGTCCCCTGGCGCTATCAGAAGATAAACTACCAAAGGGGACCAAACACCCCAGATATCTGTTCAACGGCGTCGTGAAAGGCATAAGCGATTACGGCAACCGCCTTGGGATACCGACCCTGGCGGGAATGGTTTACTTTGATGATAGCTACACTACCAACTGCCTGGTCAATGTAGGTTGCGTGGGTATCGCCAGGAAGGATGAGCTCATCCGCAGTAGGGTAAAGGAACCGGGTGACGTGTTTATCATGGCTGGTGGAAAGACCGGCCGTGACGGAATCCACGGTGTGACATTCGCCTCGGACGAACTCAACGAATCATCGGAGGAAGAGGACGTAGGGGCCGTGCAGGTTGGGGATCCGATCACCAAAGAACCCTTGATACACCTTAGCCTGGAGTTGAACCGCAGTGGCCTGTTACAGGGCATGAAGGATTTCGGCGGCGGCGGTCTGTCATGTGTCGCCGGGGAGATGGCCCTAGCGGCGGGCTACGGTGCCGAGGTGCAGCTCGATAGGGTGCCTTTGAAGGAAGAAGGCATGGCTCCGTGGGAGATATGGGTATCCGAGAGTCAGGAGCGCATGATGTATGCCGTTAAACCGGGGGATGTTGACGAGGTACTCCGTCGTGCCAGAAAGTGGGACGTGGAGGCATCCGTGATAGGTAAGGTCATAGAGGAACGCTATGTTAGGGTTTATTACAAGGGTGAAAAGATAATGAACCTCGACCTGAAGTTCCAAACAGGAGGTCCCAGCTACTGCAGACCAGTGAAGCTCGAAAAAAGGGCAGAAGCCATGGAAGAGATAGAGCCCGATTTCCCCGAGGATTTGAATTCTGTTTTGCTTGAATTACTGGCTCGAAACAACATAAACAGTAAGGAGTGGGTCGTACGTCAGTACGACCATGAAGTGAGGGCTAACACTGTTTTGAATCCTTTCCAGGGCGTTATAGGTAAGGCGGGCCCAGGTGACGCAGCCGTTATCAAGCCCTTAGAAGATTCCTATAAAGGTATCGCTCTCACCACGGACGTTAACCCCCGACTATGTCATATCCATCCCAAAAAGGGCGCGATGTCCGTCCTTGACGAATCATTCCGGAACCTTGTGGCCGTTGGTGCTAGTCCTCATTCTCTGGCGGACTGTTTGAACTTCGGTAATCCCGAAAAACCAAAAAGACTGGGAGACTTCAAACTTACAGCAATTGGTCTGGAAAAGGTGGCCCGAACCCTTGGAACCCCCTTCGTATCCGGGAACGTAAGTTTTTACAACGAGACCGAGAAGGGACCCGTAAAGCCTACACCTACAATACTTGCCTGCGGTCTAATCGACGACGTGCGCAGGGCGGTATCCATGGACCTCAAGAAAGAAGATTCTTACCTTTATCTGGTCGGTGAAACCAAGAACGAATTAGGGGGTTCGGAGTACTATGAATTTTCTAAGGGTTCAAGCGGTAGAGTTCCTTCCGTGGATGTTAACAATCTGAAAACCAGTATGGAGGAGATGCTGAGTGCACAATCAATGGGTTTAATACACAGCTGTCATGATGTATCTTCAGGCGGACTTGCCGTGGCATTGACTGAGATGTGCATTGCAGGGGATGTTGGTGTAGAAGTAAAAATTCAGCCGGAGTTTAGAGATGACCTTTATCTTTTCTCGGAAAGCAATACAAGGTGGATCGTGGAGGTTTCCGAGACTGAAAAATTCGAAGGACTGTTTTCGATACCAATTCAAAAGATAGGCCGTACAGGCGGTGATCGATTGAAGATATCTCATGGGGAAGAAACTCTTATAGATCTACCGATACCCGAGTTAAGAACATCGTGGTCCGACCCGGTCCATGATATCATGGGCTGAGTTCGTTTTAATTATCTGTCTTCAGGCGGCAAAGCCGATGCATCGACACCTGTATGTAAACTATGTCGAGGTCGGATTATACACATCTGGAGTCTCCGTGTCTTGTCATCGAACACCATTGCCAGGCCCCTTCTGAATTCCATGTTAGATACCATCTCGTCCAGACCCTTTTTCATGTACGACTGCTTGGCCATGCCTAAAGCGGCGACATCGTCCCTTGCGGTTAGGTTGTGGGCGATGATCATGTCCGACTGCCTTATTGCACTGTCGTGGAGTGCCGATGGTTCTTGTGTAGCGAGTATCAGGGATAATCCTGGATGTCTTCCCAGTTTTATCCAGTCTATGAGCGGTTCTGTGGCAAGAGTATTTTTACCCTTCGGTAAAAAAAGATGTGCCTCGTCTATTATCATGTATACCAACGGGTGCTCTTTGGTGATATCCTTGGATGTCTTTGTATCGATCAAGCCCGCCTGTGCCTGCATCTCCATCGTGGTATAAAGGGTCCTCAAAGCCATCTGCTCCCTGGCTAGGATGGAAACAACCAGGGTTCTGAGGTCGTATCCCCCCAACCGTCCTAGATAGGAGACGTCCAATACTGCCATCCTGCCAGGTTCGATGAGATCCGATATAGTTCCATGTTCGGAAAACAATTCAAGATCCTCCATCATACCGAACAGGTTCTTCAGGCTTTCTGCGTGTTCGCCCCCCAAGGAATCAAGCGTATCGTATATATCTACGAAGGAAAAAGAACTTTTTTTGTCGAGCTCCGACATCACCGAGCAAAGTAGAGTTCCTGCGGGTTCGGTCAACTTCAGGTCGAATATCTCCAGCCAATCGTGTACGTTCACCGAACGAAGTGGTATTTCCAACACACCGTCGTAATGCAGCTTCCAGCCGGTCTCCTTTGCTTTGCGGATGGCGGCGGCGGGGACCATGACGTGTACAAATTCGCCGAACCCCTTGGGTGAGATACCAAAGTCCTTCATACGTTCTACCTCACGCTGATTTACGTTTTCCTTCTTCAAACTGTGAAAAACACTCATGGTGTCGATTATGACTACAGATAATCTTTCTCGGGAATCATCCTCTAGGGATGCAAAACCTTCCGCCAGTACGCCCAAGGTATAGGATTTCCCTGTCCCCCTTTTCCCGAGTACAAGCATGCAGTGAGGTGATACTAAATCGAGAAAAGTGCGTCCCATCTCCTCGTACTTGCCACCGGGATATGACACGTTCTTACCCAGGAAGCAGCAACCTTTGGAACCTAAACGGTCTTTGGCACCCTGTGAGCGCCCCAGGACCTCGTCTATGTTTAACAGTGAAACGCCTCATTCAGGATCATTAACCGAAACAGTGATCACTGCGGTTTTCGTAGTGGTTATACTTCCGG
This sequence comes from Thermoplasmata archaeon, assembly GCA_046498385.1. Taxonomy (GTDB): domain Archaea; phylum Thermoplasmatota; class Thermoplasmata; order Halarchaeoplasmatales; family Halarchaeoplasmataceae; genus Halarchaeoplasma. The sequence continues at coordinate 7,800 of JAWOAU010000084.1, forward strand.
TGTATCTAGCAGTTACATCTATAGTACCGAAATTATCACTGGGTGGTAACTCTATTTCAAGGTCATCAAATTTTATCTCCCCATTACTACCCGTTTCACCTACACGATCAACACCGCAGCCCGAAAGGGTAACAGTAACTCCTTCTAAAGGATTACCGTTCTGGTCATAGGCGGTGACCGTGTTAGTAGTCCAAGAATCCTTCATCAAAGAATTTTTCACAGATATATGGTCCAGCTCAGATGTCCTCGAACTCATCATCCATCCCGCAAGTATCGCCGTGCCTATACCGGCCACTACGACAAGTATTATCAAGTAAAGGGGCAACCCTTCCAGAGCTCCGTGATTGTCCATTTTTCTTCTTTTCAACCTCATTTAAATCAAACTATAGACAATACAGATTAGTATATATGTTTTATGATACCTCAAGCCTGTCAGATTCTTAGTGATATTCGATCATTTTCTAATATAGTGCAAAACGAAACTTTTAGGGCTAAAGTTTTGCTTTCCACACATAGATTGAAGACATATTAATACAAAACATAATGTCTTCAACTATAATCAGTAATGGAGTATAATATACTGGATGAATTTTCATGAACTGTGAAAATTTGTGAAACTGCTAAACGTTTGACAGTTTCGATACCTCTTCCTTCATTTTTTCTAGTGATCATAATACTGAAGGTATGTATCCCCAGAGGTCAAAAGTATAAACAAAAAGACAGATTCCGAAGAATGAAAGTGGTAAGTGTGTTAGGTCCTTATCCATCAGTATTGTTACGAAAAGAGAAATTGCCGCTATGATACCGATGGTGACCAGTCCTACACCTACCGCTGCGGGCAGCAGGAATAGAGGTAAAAGTATCAGACTTCCGGGCAGTGTACTCATCCATCCCATCTTCTCGGTTAGTTTTGGGAAGTATGCGATGATAAATACGGTTATAAAAAGAGCAAACATCAGCAGCATAATAGCTCCTTCTAAGGGTGGGGTTCGTGATAGGTTTAGGGTTGTGAACTCAAGCGTGTATGGGTCCATGATCCTAAGTTTCCACACGTTGGGAGTATATACGCCTAACAAAAAGATCAGTACGGTTGCGAATCCAAAAGTACTGCTCTGAATAAGTGAAAAAATGTCATTCCCATCTTTGAAGGATAAATATATAAGAGCCGCAGCTACGGCAAAGATGATCAATGCTCTATCAGGTCCCATCATGAAAGCAAAGGACCCCCCTGCCAGCAAAGAAACGATGGACATGTGTTTTGAAGCCCATTTCGGGAGTTCTGGGTCTTCTTTACCGTACTCGGAGATAAAGGATGCAAAGCAACCTAAAAAGAATCCTATGCATACCACGTAAAATACGTATGGGAAGTGGAGTATGTATCCGGGATCCACGGCCCAACCCATGGAAAAATCAGGGTCCAGTGTATGGATGGAAGCCGTTCCCAACAAAGCCGAACCGCTCGTGACGAATACGATGGGCTTTCTTATCGTTCGAAGAATCTTTTTAAGCAGATCCCTATGAGTCATCCACAGGGTTAGAACCATCATAGAGGTGGTAAGGATGAAGAAGAACATGGTTATGAACAAGGAGCGCTGCTGTTTTGCTAGGGAGGATGCCAAACCGTCTTCTGCAATGATTTCGGTGAAGGTATAACCGTACTTTTCCATGAATACATAATATTTCGTATATATGTTCAATTTGAAGTAATCCAGCACAATTATCGTGTCTTTGAAACTGAATATTGTTGGGACTACGGCGCTGATGAACCAGATAACAAACCATATTCCGTATAATCCGAAGTAAAGTGAAGAGATCTTGTTTATTACCGATTTCCACATCCCGTTTTTGATTTCAGAAAAGATTTTATGAAATTTTGTTTTTACTATGATGTATAACCCTGCAGAGACCATTATTGCCGTGGCCATGTTTTTTAAACCAGTGCTTATCTCTTCCGCCCTCCACATGTTCACGATGTTCAGATCCGGTATTTTATCAAAAAATGTAAGGTCCGCTGCAAAATATGCGTATAGCCCGGATTCCTCCATTCCTCCCAGCCCTAGGATATAGTGATCTATGAAGGGTGGCAGCATCACAAATACGAATCCCAAAATTATTATAGTATACACTTTCTTTAAACGTGTATCTGTAGCTAATTTTAAGATCAGAACTCCTATGACTAACACAGGGAAGTTGAATGCCACATGCTGTACAACTAGGTACATAGAAAAAACAGGATACTCAAAAAATATAGACTCGGTTATCGACCTGACCACGCCGATAATTACCAGAAATATGAATGCTGTTAAAGGCGTCAGCGGTACGTTTTCTAGATAATCGATTATCTTGTTCAAGTAGGCCCAGACAACGTTCTCTCCTGAGTTTGGATGGCTTTCCTTTTTTTCCATCTATCGAAGTCATGTTATCCCTTCTATAATTTCTTTTTCCCGTAAAGGTGTTCAATGACACGAAAAAAGTATATAGGGTATAGAAGAGTAGATAAACATATGTCTCATAGACTCTTATCTGCGGACTACAAAAGTAAAAATGTGGCTTTACTTGTAATCTCCTTGCTGTTATTGCCCTTGATATCAATAGGTATCAGTAGCGCCGATGGTCTTAATGAGGACATCCCGCTTTGGCTTCACGAACAATTGGGTACGGATCCCGATGATCCTCAAAGTCTAGGTGTTTATGTGATTTACGATCCAGACTATCACACACTAAGATACAACTGTTGGACTACGTATGAAAATGAAAACTCTACCGAATCTATTATCATAGCCAGGGAGCGTGTAGTGGTTCGACGAGGTGTCGCACTGGAATTAGATGGATATACGGATGCGGATGCGGAGATATGGGAGACTAGGAGTGGTATGACACCTCTTCAGACTGAAAAATTGGAGGACGGTTGGCGGATCGGCATTCCCAGTGATTCAACCATAGGCAAATATGTATTTTCCCTGTCTGAGGGTAACTGGACCGCGGAGATGGACATATTTGTTATCTACGATCCAAGGACTACGAGTATTCCAGAGGATAAACTGAAAGCCTATGCTTATGATGAGGGCGGTACTCGCCCGGAAAAAGATTACATTGTAACCGACGGGCTTCAAGTAGTGGAAGGGACCCTTAGACCCTTTGGGGATAATAGAGAGGACCGGTGGGACATGTACGAATTTTCCTTAGCGGCAGCCGGCGGTAGTGAGAACACCCAAGAGGCGGCGGCACGTTTAGGACGGGTGGTAGCCCAACGTTGTGTAGCGATACCATCGGCGATGACATATCAACCTAAACTAAGAGATGCCTCACAGATCCTTTTTGGTAGTGGTGTCACACAGCTACACGGAACTCCATTCAATTATACTGGTCTTACCTTAGAAGATGCAGAGATACTAGGTAATAACGGCCAAACCATACCGGGCATATCTCACCTAACCGAAGATGAAGAAACTAAGATGATAAATGCGTGGTGTGATGAAACATCCTGGGCAGCAACCGCACTTCTTCGTTCCATCGGTATACCCGCTAGAGTTTCGTCGGTCCACCCTTCGGAGGATACGAGATTCATGGGTCATTTCATGGCCGAGGTATGGTTCGAAGAATCTTTATACCACACGGATTGGGGTGAGGATCAAGGTGGATGGTATGTACTGGATTCAGATGAATGGAACGCGGAATGGTATGTTTCTAACCCCGTGTTCTGGTCAGCGTCGGGAGAATGTATTTCATCTCGGACGAATTATGGCCGCATGGGGGAGGTACTTTATATGGGTGAATATAATATAGATGGGATTTATTCATCTGGTTTGGGGGATGCATACGAATTAGATGATTTTATCGAAGTTACTGATTGCTATCTAGAAGGTGAGGATATTTTACTTGATTACGGCACACTGACTAAATTAAAAGGTAGAGGTGGTGGTGATTATTTCAAAGTAGATTTGAGAGTCAACTCCCGCTTAAGTTTAAACTCCTCTCAATCACTTGATGCAGGTTTATACGTTTCAGAAGAGAATTACCCTGTTATACCAATTGTACCCGAGGGTTATCCGTTTCAAGGTACTGTTGAAAGTTATGTTGGTGAGGAGGTAATACTTGGAAGAGGTACCTACTATATTGCGGTATATGCTCCAAAGAACGGTCATGCGGCGTTTGAAGGTGACTTTGGAGAATATACCCTGTCCATGGAAAGTACTCCTCACCTATCTCCAGATTTTGACCCCCCTGATGAGGAACCCGAAGAAACAAGAACAGGCATTCAAAGGTATATTGGCCATATAGTTGGCATTTTATTGTTAACTACATGGGTACTCTCCTACGTAGTAAAGAAAAAAACTAGTTGAAATCGAACATGTTAAAAAACTTCGAAAAAGTTTATACATATCAGTTTCTTCTTCTTAATGGTTTATGGCTAAAAAGATACGAGATGAAATAGGTGGAACCTTCTGCTCTTCCTGTGGTAAAAGCGTAGACGAGGATGACCTAGAGTGTTCTAATTGTGGGGGATCTCTGGACGCGGACATAGTTGAGGAGATGGAATGCCTTTCCTGTGGCTTTAAATCAAAGATCAATGAAGAAGAATGCCCGATATGTGGAGGGAATATACTTCTAAAAGAGGGGGAAAGTGAAGCGGGCGAAGTAAATACTTCTGAGATGGATGAAACTGAAGGCACTTCGATCGTGCATGATTATCCTGCGGATTTGGTTTCTTTAGATGGGTTATACAAATATGTTGAAGAAAGAGAAAATGAATTGACCGAAAAGCTCGATGAAGCAGAAGGTGACTTGAAAAAGCATATCCTTGATGAGATAGATAATTTAGGTGAATTGAAGGTGAATATATTGGAAATGGAGAACTATGCCAATTATCAGTTTCAAAATTATTTATCCTCGAAACTTAACGGTGAGGAGCCAGAGGTTGTACCTGAAAAAGGAAAGGTTTCACCAGAGGAGTGGATGGCGGAACAGCGGCGCATACAGCACGATCTTTTCAAAATAAAGAATACGGTGGGCACGAAATCCAAAGATAATAAAGACAGCAGTGAAGATAATGTGCAAGCATTAAAAAGGAAGACAAAGAAAAAAGAGAAGGCGTGGAAGAAAAAAATCACCGAACTTGAGAATGAATTAGAGAGTGCAAAAAAGCTCGACATCGATATAAGAGAGATCAAGGAAGTACTGATAGTGCTGGACGATTTACTTGGAGGTCTTCCTGACGAAAAGATCGAACAGTTTGCAAAGTCAAAGGATTTTGAATTATATGACAACATCCTTGAAAAATTGGATATCTAGGTGTTATTCAAATGGGTCTACGAGATAAAGCGAAGAAAGCTCTGGAAGCTGAAGAGAGTGCTGCTGCTGATTCAATATCCGGTAGTATAGAGAGTAAAGAAGAGCGTATTAAAGCATTGGAAGAAAAAATATCCGAGCTTGAGAATCGTAAAAGGGCCCTTGCAGCTGAAGTAAAGAATCAGGAAATCAAGCTGAAGCAGGTAAACGATGAATTTGTAGAGGCCTCTAAGGCCGAACCCCTAATTTCGGATGATGAGGGTATTTTGAAAGATGAATTAAAACAGAAGCAAAATGAGTTGAAAAAGAAAGAAAAACAGATGAATGATGAGATAAGGTATATTGAAGAATATAAGAAAGGTGTACTTTCACATCAAAGGGAACTTAAGGAGAAGGAAAAAGAACTGAATCAAGAGATCAGTGCTTTCGAGGAGTACAAAAAAGGTATACTTGAGCATGAGGAGAACCTCGCTGCTAAAGAAAAATATCTGGAGGACCGCGAGTCGGATCTATCTGAATTTCAGGGTGAAAAAGTAGCAGAGCTAGAGTCAGAACTAAAGGCCAAGGAAGAGGAGCTTGAAGAGAAGCGTAAAGAGCTTGATGCCCGCGAGTCCGAGCTATCCGAACTCGAGGACGAACGAGTAGCAGAGCTAGAGTCAGAACTCAAGGCTAAGGAAGAGGAGCTTGAATCGACCAAGTCCGAGCTATCCGAACTCGAGGCCAAGGAAGAAGAACTTGAATCCACCAAGTCCGAGCTAGAGTCAGAACTAAAGGCCAAGGAAGAAGAACTTGAATCCACCAGGTCAGAACTAGAGTCCGAGCTCAAGGCCAAGGAAGTGCAACTCCAGAGCAAAGAAGAAGAGCTCGAAGAGAAGCGGAAAGAGCTGGAGGCACGCGAATCTGAACTATCCGAACTAGAGTCAGAACGAGTAGCAGAACTAGAGTCCGAACTCGAGGCCAAGGAAGAAGAACTTGAATCCACCAGGTCAGAACTAGAGTCCGAGCTCAAGGCCAAGGAAGTGCAACTCCAGAGCAAAGAAGAAGAGCTCGAAGAGAAGCGGAAAGAGCTGGAGGCACGCGAGTCTGAACTATCCGAACTCGAGTCTGAACGAGTAGCAGAACTAGAGTCCGAGCTCAAGGCCAAGGAAAAGGAGCTTGAATCCACCAAGTCCGAGCTAGAGTCTGAACTAAAGGCTAAGGAAGAAGAACTCGAGTCCACCAAGTCCGAGCTAGAGTCTGAACTCAAGGCTAAGGAAGAAGAACTTAAGTCCACCAAGTCCGAACTAGAGTCTGAACTAAAGGCCAAGGAAGAAGAACTTAAGTCCACCAAGTCCGAACTAGAGTCTGATCTCAAGGCCAAGGAAGAAGAGCTTGAATCCACCAAATCAGAACTTAAGGCAAAAGAGGAAGAGCTGAAAGCCAAGGAAGAGGACCTTGATGTCACGGAAACAGAGCTGAAAGCCAAGGAAGAAGAACTTGAATCTAGGACAGGCGAGCTCCAGAGTAAGGAGGAAGAACTTGAAGAATCGATGTCCGACCTAGAAGATAGATCTAAGGAATTGGATGATAGGGAGGAAATGATATCGAAGCTCCAGGAAGAGAAGTTATCATCATTGGAATCTCATTTTGAGGAACGTGAGGAGAATATTAAAGCCAAAGAGGATAAACTTGAGAGTGAGAAGAAGAATATCAAGAGTAAAGAGAAGGAACTGAAAGAGAGAGCCAAAGAATTAGATAACAAAGAGGACAAACTTACTGTAACTAAAGAAGAAATTGAATCCAAATTAGAGAATTTGGAGTCACAAGAAGAAGAATTATCCCACATGCAATCAGATTTGGAAGCTAGAGAGGTTGAACTAGAGGGTTGGGAGGAGGAGTTAGAAGATAATACTACAACTTTAGATGAGAGAGCTAAGGAATTAGATGGACGTGAGAAAGACATAACAAAATTCCAGAAAGAACAGGACAAAGTCGCTGAGGAGTTGAAGGAACGGACATCCGAACTTGAGAAAAGAGAAATGGAATTAGATGAAAAGGAGGAGATGGTTCAGACTATCAGGGAAGAGGTAAAAGAACGAGAAAAGAAGGCCGACAAAAGAGAAAAAGAACTTGAAGAATGGAGTAAAGAGCTCGAAGAGCTCAAGTCCCGTGAAAGTGCAATTGAAGATATGGAAACCATGCTCTCTAAAAAGGAAGCAAATTTGGATATCAAGGAAGCGGAACTTGAGGGTTGGGAGAGCGAGTTAAATGAATCCGTCGTCGCACTCGAAGAGAGGATGGAGAAAGCTGACGAACGTGAGGAAGAGTTAACTACACTCCAAGAGAAGCTAGAAGCGAAAGAAAAGGAACAAAAATCACGCCAGAAGGAACTTGACAATCTGGACCAAGAATTGAAGGAAAGGACATCCGAACTTGAGAAAAGAGAAACGGAATTAGATGAAAAGGAGGAGATGGTCCAGACTATCAGGGAAGAGGTAAAAGAACGAGAAAAGAAGGCCGACGAAAGAGAAAAAGAACTCGATGAGCGTAAAGAAGAATACGATGCATGGAAAAAAGAACTAGATGAATTGGAATCCGTTTTAGACGACAAGTCCAAAGAATTAGAAAACCTTTCCGAAAAATTGGAATCCACACAACAATCCATAGATGCTAGGGCTGAAGATATAGAGGCAAGAGAAAAGAAAATCGAGCAAAAAGAAAAGGAATTGGTAGAAAGAGAGGAGAAGGTGGACAAACTCTCAAAAGAACTGCAAGAACGTGAGGAGAGTGTAAGTAAGAAAGAGGGCGAACTTACAGAATTGGAATCCACATTGGATAAAAGGGAAAGTGAGATAGATGATCGGCAAGAAAGCGTAAAGGCAAGAGAGACGGAGGTTTCAGAAAAAGAAGATGAATTAGATAGCCTCTCTACAGAATTAAAAGAAAAGGAAGAACACCTCTCCGAACGTTCAGAAGAACTTGAAAAATTCAATGAAGAACTGAGTGAAAGGAAGAAAGAATTAGATGAACGGGAGGCTTTACAAGCAAAGACTAGTGCGGATTTGGAACTTGAAGAAAGAACACTTCACGAACTCAGAGACGAACTCGGTGAATGGAGGACTGAGTTAAAGAAAAGAGAGGCGGAATTGGAGTCCTATATAGATGAAACCGAAGATAGGCTTATCAAACGCGAAGCCGCCGTTGAAGAAAAAGAAGCTATAATCTCAGACAAGGAGAAGGAACTCTCAAAACAGGAAAAGGAACTTAACAAGCGAGAGGGTGGAATATCTCGTAGAGAGGAGGCGGTAGAAGAGTCTAGAGCGGAGCTTGATGTGAAAGAAGACGAACTACTATTCGAAGAAAAAGGCCTCATGGAGTTGAGAAATGAGTTAGAATCATGGCGGGATGAGCTTTATGAACTCAAACAGGATGTAGATCGGGACCTCCTTACGGCCAAGTCAAAATGGGATGATATTCGTAGGATGGAAGCAAAGCTAGGGGAAAGGGAATCATCGGTACAGCAGGACAAGGAAACAGTGGAGGCCGGTAAGAAAGAAGTGATATCCTTGTGGACGGAGGTCGGAGATAAACTTGAGCGGCTAAAGCTAACTGAAGAAGACCTAGATAAGAAGCGGGACAAATTAAAACTATTAGAGAAGGACCTCAGCAGTAAAAAGAAAGAACTAGATGAGCGAGAAAGAGGTATAAAGGATAAGATGGTTGAAATGTCCGATAGGGAGGGCCGAATACAAGAGCAGGTGGAAGACCTGACGTCCGAGATGGAGAAGATAAACGCCTGGAGCGAAGCCGCTTTGGATAAGGAACAAGAGCTGACTAAATGGAATACCGATCTTGAGGAATGGGAAAAGGAGCTGGAAGCTCGCAGAAAGGATATACAAGATGAAAAGAAGAAGCTGGATGAACTCCGGGAAAGCTTGCCTGAACGTATAGAAAAAGTAAAATCTGAAGAAGAAAAACTTGCGGCGAGAAAAAGAGATGTAGCCGAGCGGGAGAAACATCTAGAAAGGATTGAACATCATCTGGAAGACGAAAAAGCAGAACTTGAGGAAGAAAGAGCTCACCTGCAAGAGATAAAGGAAAAAGCTATCGGTTTCATGGACTACGCAAAATCCAAGAAGGCAAAAGAGGAGGAAAGATTACATGCACAAATCAAGGCTGAGCGGGAGAAACAGGAGAAGGAAAGACGCTTGCTTCAGGAAGATCTCAAGAAGCGGGAAACTGCACTCGAAGTCCTTGAAAATGAACTATCCACTCGTAAGGCCCATGTCGACGAAGTAGTTGAAAAGCTCGATAGCAGGGAAAGTAAATTAGATGAGAGACAAAAGGAACTTTCCGAGGAGAGGGAGAAGATAGCAGAGATGTGGAGCAGCATACAGGAGGAATCGGAAAAGATTCAGGATTTAGAAGAGAGGGAGCAGCAGATAAAGGAAAAAGAAGCTTTACTGGAAAGGAAAAAGAAACGTATTGAGGAGATGAAGGACCATTTGGAAGGTCTTCTCTGAGATCAATTTGTCCTCTGAATCATCAAATCTACCAGATTATCCAGTATTTCACGGTACTTGCTTTCTGGCAAAATCTTCAATTCTTCTTTCGCTTCTGCAGCGTACTTTTCTGCGGTTTTCTTTGCATAATCCATAGAACCGCATTTTTCCAGCATATCCATCGCCTCGTTTACTTCATACACTGTATTATTACTGCAGTTAAGTATCTCTATCAACCTTTCTCGCTTTTTATCCGGTAAGATTCCAAGGGCATGTATAATTATCAACGTTCTTTTACCGCTTTTTATGTCGCTGCCTACCGGTTTGCCAATCTTTTCTTGCTCTCCTACCAGGTCTAGATAATCATCTTGTATCTGGAAGGCGATACCCATCTTTCGAGCATATTCCTTCATATGTTCTCGCTGTTCTTTTGATGCTCCGCCTACTATTGCGCCGCCTTTGGTACACGCTTGGAACAAACAGCTAGTCTTCTTTTCGATCATCCCTATGAACTCCTCCTCGGTTATATCGAAAGAGCGCTCAAATCTCATATCCTCTTCCTGCCCCTCGGCTACTTTTACAACGGAGCTAGCAACTTCACACAATAGGTCCTTGAAATCGTCAACATCTATATCCGTCTTGGAAAGAACTTCGAAGGCCAGGGCGAAAAGGGCATCGCCGGTGTTGATAGCACTGGACATGCCTTCTCTTTTGTAAACCGTTTCCACACCCCTGCGCAGTTCATCATCATCCATTATGTCATCGTGTACAAGTGTGAAATTGTGGATCAACTCAATGCAAACACCCAAATGAAGCGCCTTTTCCTCCTCCTCATCGAAGGCGCCGGCGGAGATCATCGCCAAGAAGGGTCTGAATTTTTTTCCACCAGCCATCGGATATATGGACATTAACTCCCATAGGATATGTTCATCCTTTTTCTGGAAGAGTTCGTCAAGATAATCTTCCACTATTGTTTTTCTTTTGCCTATTTCTTCATAGATGTCGATCATTATACCGCCTCAGATAATCCAATCCTTTAATGTGTCCGTTATTATAACCCTTTGGTCTCGTAGGTCCTCAACCTTTTCACAGCCGAGTAAGAACATCACCGTCTTCAATTCTTTCTTCATATCCTCTAGATATTCTATGGTATTATCCAAGGACTGACTGGCCGGCGGAAGTATGCCTCCGGCAACACCTGCTATGTTTGCTCCCAAGGCGATGGCCTTGGCGGCGTCCAAGCCGTTTCTTACTCCCCCGGTTGAGATTAAAGGCAAATCCACCGTGCGTCGGCATTCAAGTATAGATACAGGTGTTGGTATTCCCCAATCCCACAATTCCTTTGCCAGTGATTTATTAGCTCCTTCTCGGTAGTATTCCACAGCGGAAAAGGATGTACCTCCCATGCCTCCAACGTCTATGGCTTTTACACCAGCGTTTAAAAATCTTGATGCTGTTTCACTATCTACTCCCGCCCCTGTCTCTTTGGCAACTATCGGCAGTTCATCACAAAAATCTGATAGTGCCTCAAGAACACCCATTGCCCTTAAATCACCTTCTGGTTGAACAACCTCCTGCAGGTAGTTGAAGTGTATGGCGAGACATTTTGCTCCGATCATGTCCATCGCCTCTCTACCGTCTTCCACGGTAAAGATGTGTTTGCCTTTTTGATCTATTACCTGGGGTGCTCCCAGATTAGCCATCACCATCGGAGGTTTATTCTTTTTGATCACTTCATAGGACGCCCGAAGCTCTTTGTGCTCCAAAGCCGGTCTTTGACTGCCTACTCCGAATGCTATACCCGCTTTTTCGGCGGCGGCGCTCAGTCGGTGGTTGAATTCCTTAGCCCCATGGTAACCTCCTGTGATCGCAGAGATGATGAAAGGTGCCGATAATCGGTGTCCCAGAAATTCAGTTTCCAATGATATTTCATCCATATCTACTTCCGGAGCAGCTTTATGTGAAAAATGAATCATTTTCCAGTAATCTGTTTTTATTTCGACCTCTTTTTCCAAACTAATCCTTATGTGGTCTTCCTTTCTTCTTTCTATCATCTTTCCACCATGGTACACAATGTTTTTTCTTTGTTAAGCAGGGATTTTAATCTTCCGGGTATCAATCCATTGACCACGTAGGTTTTACACCGGTCGGACATGTTCAGCATCAATTTTAGTTTCCGTTCCATGCTGCCGGTAACGTCTATGGTTTTTTTCTCACCTGGCATATCGTCCTCGGTAAGGGGCAGCATACCCTCTTTGAAAATATCTACCACCTCTCCGTTTTTGAATACGCCATCTACGTTTGTCACGAATATGGATACGTTGGCTAGGTATCCAAGTCTGTTCATGATATCGTCACCCGAACAGATGGTGACTCCTCTTATTTGATCCAAGGCCACGTCTCCAAAGGCCACGGGCGTGGTGCCCAGGGTCAAGTGATCTATAAAAATATCTTCGTCGAATGATACTATCTCGCCGTTCCTGTATCTTGCTATCAACCCTCCAGGGATCGACACGGCGTTTATATCTTCGTCTATCATTATATCTATAATTTCCTGGTTCATCTTTCGCATATCTCTTTGAACTTCTGCAGTACCCCTTGGAGGTTCTGCGGGGTTATCCGTGTTAAACTTGTATTTCCTAGCACCGGGATGGCCAAAGCTCCCACCACCGTGAATAACTATAATATCATCATCAACATCTTTGATCTCCTTGGAAAGCCGTCTGGTGACTGCTTCATCAAAAGAAAATGGTATGGATTTGTCTGTTAAAACGCTTCCACCAAGCTTTATCAGAATCAAGTTTATTACCTGTCCCGTTTTTTTCTGCTGCAGATGGCAAAATCATCTCCGTCGAAAAATACTTCTCTATCAGGATGTGCCTTTTGGATCTCCTCGATCATCTCTTGGATATCCGTTAGTGTGACGCTGTCGTCGTCTTTGTTTACTTTTTTATGGATTCTTTTATCCATTCCGATTCCTCTACTGCTATGTAGATAGGTATACTAACTACTTATATTTTTTCTGATTGTTTCCCGCAAGTTTAACGGTATTCTGCAGTAATGTAAGCACTGTCATAGGACCTACACCACCGGGAACAGGAGTAATCTTATCGGCCCTTTTCTTTAAATCGTCGAATTCTACATCTCCCACTATATCGCCGTTTTCTAGTCTATTCATACCTACATCTATGATGATCACCCCTTCTTTAATCATCTCTTTCGTTATCAAACCCGGTACTCCCGCCGCGGCGATTAACACGTCTGCCCTTTTGGTGAAGTCTTTTGTACCCCTCGTATACTCGTGTACCACTGTAACGGTAGCATCCCTGTTGAGGAGCATCAAGGCCATGGGCTTGCCTACAACGGTGCTGTGACTTACCACACACACTTCCTTTCCTTTGAGTACCGTACCTTCGTAGTCCAGCATGGTGATAATTCCCCCCGGTGTGCAGGGTACGATCCCTTCATCTTCCGAGGTCAATCTTCCTAGGTTGTAGGGGTGCATACCTTCCACATCTTTTGTGATATTGATAGAAGATATTAGTTCAAAAGGTTCCAGGTGATCCGGAAGCGGCATCTGAAGCAGAATTCCATCTACGGCACGGTCTTTATTCAGTTTTGTAATGAATTCTTTTAGTTCTTTTTCAGAAGCGTCCTTGTGAAACTTGTGGGTAGTTGTTTCTATCCCCACTCTTTTGCAGCCCCGATCTTTAACGCCTATGTATATTTTAGAGCCTTCGTCTTCACCGACTAGAATAGTATGCAGAGAAGGAGGGCGCCCCATCTGAGATGTTTTAACCTTTAACTTTTCCTCATAGTACTGTGCGATCTTTCTGCCATCTATGATTGACATCATGTTTGAAAGTTTATAGTGCGTTAAATAGATTACTCTTTCTTCAACCAGTCTGGAAACTCCGGAGACTCCACCGCGTATTTGATGGTGTATGATTTTAGATCGATAACCGGCGTATCGTCATAGGCATCCAGTCCCTCCACGACCAGTACGTTCTCCTTCCTCTCCACCAACCGACATACCGTAATCGATATGGGGTTCGGCCTAACAGGGCTCCTTGTAGCGAATACGCCTGTTAAAGGGTTATCCGGTTTCCTCATAGGGTGAACCCGATGCACGGTCCGGTCGCTTTTGTGGAGCCAGCAGAGAACAACGATGTGGGAGTGTTCCTCGATTCCAAGAAGTGAGTCAGAGTATTTCTCCCGTATGTGTATCTCCGATGTTTTTTTCCTGTAATCCCTTGGAATATCTTCCTCGTATTTATTCACCACCGTACCTATCTCAACCAGTTCCATATTGGACATCACCGTTTCATCTCCACGGATTTCTTCGCACCTTCTTCCATCCCATCAACTACATGGTAACCCTCCTCGGTCAATAGACGCTTTCCCTCTCCTTCGTTGGTTCCCATCATCCTGATCACGGTGGGTAGTTCAGGTCCAAAGTCGATTATCCCCTTTGCGATCTCGTCGCATTTCGTTATGCCTCCGAAGATATTCAGGAATATGGAACGCACACCGTCTTTCATCTCCACTATCTCAAGCGCTTTTTTTGTATCTTCAGCAGTGGCACCACCACCAAGGTCCAGGAAACATGCGGGCGAGCTTCCGAACTCCGCTACGGAATCTAGGGTAGCCATGACAAGACCGGCACCACTGCCGATTATGGCGATTTCGCCGTCCAAGTCTACATATGCCAGATCGTATTCGTCTGCCAACTTTTCTCTCTCACTGAGCATTTGGTCCTTTTTGACATCGAACTTCTGCCGGAATAGTGCGTTGTTATCTATATTGAAAACCGCATCTATCGCCAGTAGTCCATCCGGGGTCTTCACCAGAGGATTTATCTCCGCCAGTTCGGAATCGTAGTCCACGAAGGCGTTGTAAAGGTTCATAGCGATCTTTGTCATCTGCTTTGCCGTTTCATCCTTTAATCCCACGGCCTCCGCCATGTACATGGCGTCGTATGACTGTAGTCCTACTAGGGGGTCTATAGGCCTTTTGATGATCTTCTCAGGGTACGCCTTTGCAACTTCTTCTATGTTCATACCTCCCTCGGAAGTCATTATGAGTGTGGCCCTTTTCATTTCTCTGTCTATGACCAGGCCGACGTAGTATTCATCCTGTATGTCCGCCTTTTTGGTAACTAATATCTTGTTAACTTCCAGTCCCCTTATGGTCATACTGAAGAGCTTTTTTGCTTTCTCTACGGCTTCTTCCCTAGAATCTGCAAAAAGAATTCCTCCGGCTTTACCCCTTTTACCCACGGTGACTTGGGACTTTAAAACCACTGGTTCTTTTACATCCTTTATCTCTTCCGAACTATCTATGACGTATCCCTTTGCCACCGGGATACCATAATCGCCGAAGATATCTATGGCTTCGTATTCTTGGAGTTTCATATGACATCACACGTTGTTGGTGATTAACAATCCCGCTTATAAAATAGTTATGTGCCGTGACATGTATTATGATATGCTCCGAAGAGGGAGAAAAGTTTTTTATGTGAGTGCAGTCTTCAACAGGTTAATTCGTAAAAGCTCCTTCATGGGCCAGTAGATCATATCGGAGTAAACTCCAAATATCTATGCCCCATTCATCCGCTCCCGCTTCTTCATGGGCCAGTAGATCAGTCGGGAATGAATACCCGCAATCTACATGCCCCATTCATCCGCTCCCGCTTCTTCATGGGCCAGTAGATCAGTCGGAAGATCGCTACCTTGGCATGGTAGAGGCCCGGGGTTCAAATCCCCGCTGGTCCATTCAATCTTTTTAACACATCGTTTTTAGCGACCTTTAGAGCTTGCTTTCGTCCCTCCGTCTTCTTTCCTCCACCTTGGGCTGTTCTCGGAGTCCCTCCTCCTCCTCCGTTGACCTCTTTGGCGGCTTCCCGGAGCACATCGACCATGTTAATATCTATGTCCTCGCTTCGTGAAAACACAAGTTGTATGCCTTCTCCCTTGGAAGCGAGTAATGCGACTCTATTATCTTCTGCTGTGAACTTCTCAGCCACGGCCAGCATCTCTTTGGTATCCAGGTCCACCTCTGCCATCACAAACTTCACACCGTCGATCTCTTCCGGTGTCAGTCCGTCGACCACGGCCATGGACCGGTAGGATTTCAACTTATCCAGTTCTTTCCCCCGCTCTTTCCACTCTTCGAAAAAGCGTTTTGCGGTTTTTGGAAGTTCCTGGTAATTCACGCTGAAGACATTCGCAGTATTCCTGAGTAGCTCTTCCTGCCTTTGAATGTGTTCAACGGCAGATATCCCAGCGGAGTAGACTAGTCTTTCAACACCGTCCTGTATACGTTGGGAATTCAGTATCTTTATCGCTCCGATATGGGAAGTGTTATCAACATGGGTACCGCCGCAGGCCTGGGCATCGTAGTCTATCTCGTCGGAGATATGTACCACACGGATAACGTCACTGGTTGGTACTCCGCCCTGATACAATTCGAAACCGAATCGTTTTTCAGCCTCATCCCGGAAAAGGTTCTCCTTGGCGACCGGGATCGCCTCCAGTACCATCTCGTTGGCTAACCTTTCCATATCTTTCAACTCCTCATAGGAAATTCGCTTGTAGTGAGATATATCGAGCCTGGCGCTTTCTACGCTTTTGTGTGCACCCTTCTGCCAGATATGATCTCCAAGTACCTTTCTCGCGGCGCTGATAATGAGGTGGGTGGCGGTGTGGTTTCTGGTAAGTGCCATTCTTCTTCCCCAATCCACTTCACCTTTCACCCTATCTCCAACTTTTAACTTTCCGTTGATATGATGGAACACCGCTCCTCCTTTCTTTTCTACGAACTCCACTTCTAGGATTTCATCCCCGTGCTTCAGCACCCCTTTGTCACATAGTTGTCCTCCCCCTTCCGGGTAAAAGGCACTTCTATCCAATACCACTTTATTACCTTCGACGTGCACTACTTCTGCTTCAAATTTTTTTACAGGTTGTTCCCGGTAGTAAAGCATCTTTGTTTCAGGATATACTTCCTCTTTTTCAATACCCTCTTCGACCTCGGGTTCACCATGCATCTCTGCCAGTAGTGTGTTAAAATTATCCGGTATATCGACCTCGATATCGTATTCCTGTGCTAGATCCTTTACCACGGTGGGATGTATTCCATGAGTATCGTAGTAGTCTATCAACTTATCCAGAGATAGCTTTTTTTCCATACCCTCTAAATCCCTCTTAACCAGCCTTTTTCCCCTTTTCATGGTTTCCCGGTAGCGGTCTATCTCTGAATCTATCATGTCGAAGACCACTTCATTTTTCTTCAAAATATCCTGGAAAACCTCGAATTGTTTTGCGATCAAGTCCTTAAGATCGAGTTCTTCTTCCAAGGAATCCAGCTGTCTCAGTGTTCTCCTTATTACCATCCGCGCTAGATATCCCTCTTCAACGTTTGAAGGTACTACGCCATCCGACAGCATTAGAGCTATTGTCTTACTGTGATCTGCAATGGTGTATATGGATCTCAGCCGCTCTAGCGTTTCCATCATGTATTCTTTATCGAAGCCGTCCACCCGTTCCATCAATGTGTTCATTAGTTTTTTATCGTTAAAGTCGGTGCCTAACTTACTGGATAATCGTGTGTATTCCTCCAGGAAATTTCGGTAGGAAGGATCGTCTGTATCATGTTTTACACCCAGCTTCTCGCAGATAAATTCTATTACCTCGCCGTAAATGGAGTCGTAAATGGTCGGTGCCCCATCGGACATCCATACCCACCTCTCCAGCCCGTAGCCGGTGTCTACAACGTTAAGTTTCAGAGGACTGTACATTTGACCGTCTAACTCTACCTCCCCGTTCTTATCTTTTTTCATGTTCATAAATACGAGCGTAGCTACTTCCAGCCCACGAATGTTCACCTCTAAGGACGGTCCGGCATTCCCCCCTCCTATCCATGGGTGTTCTTTGTATACTATCTCTTTTTCATCTACCCCCAGGTCCGTTAACATCTGGTGGCAGTAGCGGACGGTCTCGTCCTTCCAATAAATATATTCATCCGGCGAGTTAAAGGCGTGGTGTCCCATCATCTCGAAACTGGTGGTATGTTTTCCTGTCTTCCCTACTTCGTCGATGTCCGGAAGCCGTATACACGGCTGAGAAACAGCGAGGGGGTTGGAAGGAGGCTTAACCCGGCCCGAGGTGGCGTGAGGTTGAAAATCGTATATACTGGCGTGCACAAGAAAAACGTCGTCCCTCCATCGTGCGATGACGGGGTATCTTTCCACACGTTTATGATCTCTTTTATCAAAGAAACTCAGAAAATATTCTCTCATGTCGGAGACGGAAAGGGTTTTTTTGAAAGGTGAATCACCGATAAAACTGAACTCTACGCAGGGTGTGTCCTGACATACATCTACCTCTCGGTCAAGGGTCCAGAAATGCTCACCGCACTCGCTGCACCGTTTCCTGAGGAAACCCCTTTCCTTGAAGAATTCCAGTACATACTCTTCCTCGAACATAGGGTTGTCTATCTCTGCGATGTTAATAAAATATTCGCCGATCTTTACGCCGATATAACAATATCACCAAACATTTAAACACGCGTTAGTGGATTACTTTAACATCATTGTACAAGGAGAATTAAAGCGTGGATAGAAAAACCATACCTCTCGTTGCAGTGGTATTGTTCATGATAACCGCCTGGATAATGGGTGCTCTATTTCACACTATCGAGTCTATCGAGGGTAGTCAGTTTCCTCGATATAGACGAGATACCTGGTCTGATGAAGGTGATGAAATCTCCTCTGATAGAGCCTTCGTAAAGAAGTTTTTAGTGGCAGGTATACTTTCATTGATCACTCTGATTGTTACATGGGGGGTGATGGCATATTTGTACGAGGGCATGAACAAACTTTTGTTTCAGGGCATCGTGGCCGCAGCCGCGGTCGGCGTGTTTTTGGTGGTAATACTAGCACCCATTGATATATGCGCTTTCACCAGTATGCCGGAGAGGGCCGCGATAGGGGAGATAAGTCCGGATACAAACGATTATGACCCCGAAGCCCCTACGCAAACAAACTATTTGCTCCCCTTCATAATCGTAGTTGTATTCACCGCGTTTGTCGTTATCCGCGAGTATCTCTCAATATCCTCCCGAAAAGAAACAAAAAAACAGGCTAAAGATAGTGTAAGCGAAACCATCGACCGCACATTGAAAAAACTTTACCGCGGGGCGGATGTCCGTTCTGCTATAATCCGGTGTTACATTGAGATGTCCTATCATCTGGAGGAAAAAGGGATAAGGAACAAACACCACCTAACCTCCAGGGAATTCAGAACAAAAGCACTAAAAAAACTTGATATACCGCCAGAACTGCTCTTCAACCTTACCTCTATATTCGAGGAAGCCCGCTACAGTAAACATCCCATGGGAGAAAAAGAAAACAATAAAGCCATAGATAACCTTCGGCAGTTGAAAAAAGCGCTGACCGATAACGGCTGATAAAAATGCGGCTTCTGCAAAAGGTTTAAACAGACAATCCAATATATTTCTACGTAATTCAACAAAAATATCAAAATAGGTGTGGCATCTGAAATTCGAAAAAAGTACCGGTTTGATAATCGCAGCGGTGATATTCCTTTTATCCGCATGGGTCATGGGCAGCCTTTTTTATATTCTCCCGGATATCACCGGAGAAGGTTCACTTGCTCCAGAGTATACCGTCGAAGAGGCGGAGGGCATCGACGAAGGGATGTTTGAGATCGCTCCGATATATCTGCGGATTATTAGGTGGATTGTGATTATCGGGGCGGTGTCGATACTCATAGGCGCCGCGGTTGTACACTTAACCGATGAAAGAATTAATTCCCTAGCGGGATTTGTTGGAAACCTTGTGGGCTTAGCCATAGGCGCCTTAATTGGGCTATATTTTAAACAGATTATAGGGTATATAACACAGGGAAGTTGGCCTTTCCGTGGCGGTAGCAGTCTGACCGGTGGTTTTAACCCGGCTGAACAGGTGCTTTCCGGACCAATTGACTCCAACTTATACGTACCCGTTGGTATCATGGTAGTACTGGTTTCCCTGCTTTTGGTGAAGGGCGCACTTAATTTACTGAGGAAAGAAGAGGTACCTGATGTGGAAAAGGATGTCAGCGACACCATTGATCGTACACTCAAGGACCTATACGGTGGTAAGGATACAAAGTCCGCTATAATGCGGTGCTACATAGAGATGAGCGAGCAAATACAGGAACGAGGTATCAACGAAAGGGAGTTCTTTACACCCCGTGAGTTCAGGGCAAAGGCGGTGGAAAAGCTTGATGTGAGTCAGGCTCCTTTGTTTGTACTTACTTCTATGTTTGAAAAGGCACGATACAGCCACCACCCATTAAGTGAAGAAGAAAAGAAAAAATCCATATCTAGTCTTGAAGATCTGAAGAAACAACTGGAGGTGGCGGGATGAAAGGCGCTATAATTCGGTTTATAAATACAGGCTACACTCTGCTGATACTGATCGCCGTTGTTTTTCTAACCCTCTCCCTACCCTTCCTATGGGGCCCTTTAAAAGCCGTCATCGTGCTTTTCATACTGTTCTTTTTGGGGTTACTAGTGGTGCAGGATTTGATAGTATTCAGCAAATCCACTATAGAATGGGAGCGTACTGAGACCTTGGATAATATAGAACACATGTTGATGCCTTCTGTTCAGGTATTCGTTAAAGGTGCCATAGAGGGTTCGGAATACAGCCGGGAAAGGGTACACGACGATATACGCAGATGGTTCTTCTCAAGGGTCGAGACCGAACGAGGCACGGATAACAAAAAACTAGATGATATCAAGGATGATACCGCGGCATTGGAGCAATTTCTGGGAGACAAGATGATTGCGGAGTTCATAGTGCATGGTTATGAAGGTCCGTCCTTCGACAAAAACAAAGCAAATAAGTTTCTATTCGAGAACACGGGCAGAAGAGATAAAGGGTATGAGAAGTGGCTGAAGGAGTTGTTGAAACGTATGGAGGAATGGGAGTGATACATAGGAGTCGGACATCTGCGGCTCTTGTAACACTAGCCATGACCGCCTTGGTTTTCTCGATCTTTTATGGAAGCTGGACCTTACTAGCTTCTTCAATCGTGCTTATCTCCGTTGTTATAATATCCTTTAAAGACATACCCCCAGATAATATCGATGTGGAGGTACGGATAGGGCGTGAGGAGATCCATCTTCACGAGGGCGACGACTTTCAATTCAAAATCCATATCAATAACCAAGGGAAGTCTCTGGAATTCTTGGAGGTGTTCCATGAATTACCCCCTGAGTTGGAAGTTATAGAAGGGTCGAACCACAATTTACTCTCACTTGATGCTAGTGAGGAAAAGACCGTTACATATCGGGTTTCCGTTCCTCTGCGGGGTGATTATCCCGTATCCAAACTCCGTCTACGGGCCAGGGACTACTTCGGAATCTTTAGAACAGAACGTGTGGTCCATAAACCCTTTTCTATCCACGTACTTCCGGCGGAAGAGAAGATGAAACAGGGAAAAATACGTCCTTGCTATCCAAAGAACAGGTTGGGGAATATATCTTCAAAGGCGGTAGGCGTGGGAACAGAATTCTTTTCACTGCGGGAATACCGCGCCGGGGATAGGATGAAAGATATAAACTGGAAGGCCACCGCTAAAAACCTGGAACCTATAACCAACGATTTCGAAGGCGAGATGAGCGGTGATGTCATACTGATAGTCGATGGGTTCAAGGGCTCGAACATAGGCAGCATCAGAGACAATACCTTCAGCGCTTCGGTCAGGGCCGCCGCTACCCTTTCTTCAAACATATTGGCTGACCGCAATCGGGTAGGCCTGATAGTACTGGGAGAAAGACTTTCCTGGGTATATCCCGGGTACGGCAGGGGACAGTACTATAAGATAATAGCTCAACTGAGCTCCCTAACTTCGGGCGGTCTATGGCAGCTTCACGAAGTGCAGGGTATACTACAACGTTTCTTTCCCTCACGCTGTTTGCTTATAATCATATCCCCTCTAACCAATCCGAAGGTGACAGAGGCCATATATGATATGACCCGGCGCAAGTACAATATTTTAATCATATCTCCATCTCCACTGGCTATAGAACGAAGGATCGGTGATTCAGCGGAAGAGTTGGCGGAGAAAATGTACACTTTAAATCGTAATAATACTATTAACCAACTTTGGAGGTACTGTACGGTACTTGATTGGGATCCCCATGAACCTTTAGAGCTTGCTGTTGAGGAGGTGGGACGATACCGAAGATAAAGATAACGGAGGATATTCAGTCACTTATACCGATGGTAGTGGCTGGATTTTTTGCTTCCGTTGTTTCTCTGCATTCCTCTATGTGGTTCATCCCACTTATTTTTTCCTTGATGGCCATGTTTAGTGCTTTCATGGGTTTCAAAAATCTTTTTTATGCTTTCCTCGCCGCTTCCGGCGCTTCTTTCGTTTACATCAACCGCTTTATACCATACAGCGAACTCGCACTATTCAGAATCATAGGCGTGTTGCTTGTGTTTTACGTGGCCTGGAGGTCCTATGTTGTCCATAGACTCTTCCGTAAAGCGGACTCTCCAGATGACTTGACCCGTTTTAAAGTAAATTGTCATATCAAGCTGCTGGTCAACGCCTTCTTGGCTTGTGCTTTATCTTTTCTTGGGGCTATCACGGCGTTTCAGGGATACCGTGGTACCACATCATTTCCTACGATGTTGTTTCTAGCCTTTTCGTTTTTGCTTTTTTTTCTGCTATTATTCATGTTACGCTACCTTCCCGAGGGGATTTCAACGACCCGCAGGGGACAAGGTCCCTGAAAACGAGTTCGGGGCAAAATGTTTTATATATGGGTGATTGCTTACGGGTATAGATTAATATAACTACTGATGGAGTGTATATTGATGGATTCGATTGTTGAAGAAGCACTTTCCCGAAGTGGCCCAAGGGGAGTTAGGAATGACGAAAAGCGCGAAACGAGAGGACTCTCTGACGATGACAGAGAGTTGAAGGAAATACTCTCTGGTCTAAAAACAGATATAAAGATAATAGGGGCCGGCGGAGGCGGGTGCAACACCATCGACCGAATGGCCGAGGAAGGTCTGCAAGGTGCGATGCTCATCGCAACTAACACTGACGCTCAACATCTGTTGACCGTACATGCACAGAGAAAAATACTTCTGGGTCGACGTAAAACTAGAGGACTTGGCGCAGGTGCCCTTCCTCAGGTAGGTAAAGAGGCCTGCGAGGAAGCTAGAGAGGACCTAAGTGCACTTCTCGAAGGAACGGACCTTGTGTTCGTCACTTGTGGCCTCGGAGGGGGGACAGGCACCGGGGCGGCACCAGTGATCGCCGAGATTGCTAAAGAACACGGCGCATTGACCGTTGCGGTCTGTACCACACCTTTCAAAGCGGAAGGCATATCTCGATTGGAGAATGCGGAATGGGGTTTAGGAAGACTTAAAAGCATAGCGGACACCGTGATAACGGTACCCAACGATAAGCTTCTGGACTTGGTTCCAAGGCTGTCCATCAATAAAGCTTTCAAAATAGCAGACGAGGTATTGACACGGTCCATAAAAGGTATCACCGAGATCGTTACCAAACCTGGTCTAGTCAACCTTGACTTCAACGATTTGAAGACTGTTATGGAGGGTGCCGGCGTAGCAATGATAGGCATGGGCGAAGATGACTCCGAGAACCGTGCCGAAAAGGCCGTGGAAGAAGCCATCAATTCACCTCTGTTGGAGGTAGATATAAGCACGGCAAATGCGGCCCTCGTTAACGTGGTCGGTGGAAACGATATGACTGTTTCCGAGGCTGAGAAGGTGGCAGAGATTGTGGAAAACAAGATAGGCAAAAATGCCAGGATCATCTGGGGCGCTTCCATCGAACCTACTTTGGACAAGTCCCTTAGGGTAATGGTAGTAATTACAGGTGTGAAATCCAAACAAATCTTCGGTAGAGAGCATACCAGAGGACGAGAGGAGATACAGAGTGTAGCATGAGGTTAGGCAGATGGATATACTGGAGAGATCGTGGGACGTACAAAAGAAAATCGAAGAACGGGCTGGAAGGATAGGCAAGGGAAAATACGGTCGTGTCCTGAAGATGGCGAGAAAACCCGATATGGAGGAGTACAAAAAAACCCTCGCCATCTGTTTTTTAGGTATTATATTGATAGGCGGGTTGGGATTTTTGATATATTGGCTCTTTGACAATATACCCGAATATCTTAATTTGATGATTTGATGAGAGGTAATTCATATGGGTCTTCTAGATGATTTTAGCGAAGAAGAGATAGAGACAATTCCCGAAGAACGAAAAGCCGTGGAGGAAGAGAAGGAGCCCATGGGTATACTCGTGGAGGCAGATTCAAAACACGAATCCATAACTACCGGCAAGGGTCATGTTTACAATGTTAATGTAATAAACAGGACCGGCAAGGAGCAGACCGTAGAGGTAACCACCAAGCTCCTGTATGAGACCGATGAGTTCAACAGGGTTCATTGGAAGGTAAAAATCGGTGAAAAACTGCTTTCTAAGGAGGAGGACGTATTTCGAAAGGAGGTGGAAATCGAAAATGGAGGTTCTAAAACTCTTAAGATAGAGGTACAGGCTCCAGACGGTGCTAGATACGGTGAGAAGATGGAGGTGATTGTGGAAGCCACCTCTAAAAAAGACTATTTTTTATCTGATTCCATAAATTTGATGACCATTGCAAGACCTACCGTTATTGCGGTTAAAACGCAGATTGGTCAGGAAAAAAACGTAGGCGATTATCTTGCCAGCTTAGCTAAAAATAAAAAATTAGGTATATTTTCGATATTAAGCCCTAAACCGGTTAGAGGTTATATATTCATGGAGGTCATGACTCCTCAAATTATAGAGGAGGCTATCGGCGGGATAAGGAAAGCCAAAGGCGTGGTGCAGGGCGAAACAGATATAAACGAGATCGAACACTTCCTGGCACCCAAGCTTGCCGTTGAAGGTATAGCTGAGGGAGATATAGTCGAACTCTCCGCAGGTCCCTTCAAAGGCGAAAAGGCAAGGGTCACCCAGATAGACGAATCCAACGATGAGATAACCGTTGAGCTATTCGAAGCGACGGTACCGATTCCCGTTACCGTTAGAGGTGATCATGTGCGAGTATTGGAAAAAGAAACGTAAATATGATGTGATAACATGGCAAAAGAAACTATAGAAGCATTGGTTGATGGTGGTGAAGCAAGCGCCGGTCCGCCTCTAGGACCGCAGCTGGGTCCATTGGGTGTGAATATAATGGTGAATATAATGGAGATAGTTAACGCTATCAACGACAAGACTCAAAAATTCCAGGGCATGAAGGTCCCTATTAAGCTGACTCTCGACACTGAAACAAAGGAGTACGAGATAACCGTAGGTACTCCTCCTACTACGGCCCTTATCAAGGAAAAACTTGGTATAGACAAAGGTAGCGGTAGCCCCGCTACTCACAAGGTGGCGGATATCGGCATAAACGAGATAATGCAGATCGCCGATATGAAAGATGAAGCTCTGTTAGGCAAGGATCCTAAGATGAGGGCAAAAGAGGTCATGGGAACCTGCGTGTCCATGGGCATCACCGTGGATGGAAAGGACCCGAGAGAGGCCCAAAAAGTCCTCGACGAGGGTGAGTACGACAGCTTTTTCTGAACCTTTGAAGGGTAGAACCGCGGTGTCACATTTATCCCGTAGCCGCACTTCAGTTCACATCTGGGAAAATATAAATACAGTGCGCCCTATATCTATAATGTGTAATTCATGTATTTGAAGAGGGTCGCTGCAGTATGTACATTGGTGCTAATTCTATCGGGTTTTATGGTTTTCGGCCACGGCCAAACAGAATAGGATCGAGTGGATGCATAGTTGGTCCGGCGATATACCTTACGGCGAGGATCACAACAACGAGATAACCGTGTTCAGGGATGGTAACAAGACCATCACAGCCCACTTTGAGAGGCGGGAGTTCTCTTTGAACATAAGTGTCGAGGGAGATGGTCGACCATACCTTCAGTAGGATATCATACTTATCTTTACGAGGATGAGGATACTCTGGAAGTCACTCTCACTGATAGTGCGAGTAATGCAGGACTGCTGGATGGCACCATAGATGTGGTCGTGGATGATGCTGTAGTTTACACCCTAGACATCCCGGCAGAGGATAGTGCGGAACACACGTTCACCCATACCTTCGACGAGCCCGGTACTTACGAGATCGAGTTCGACGAGTTGACGGAGACGGTGGTTGTGGAGGAAAGCTTCCCCTTGTGGATACTTCCTGTCATCGGTATCGTAGTCGTACTGGTGCTGCTTGTTATGTACCTGGTTAAAAATAGAGGGGAGCTAGGAATCTCGCTTTCGGATGATGAGGAGTTGGTGGATGATACTGACCAAGAACCTGAAAATCCCGTCGATGTTTCGGAGGAAGAGGTGCCCGAAGACGAACCGTAGGCATCCAACACGAAGCTGAAACGCCTGAGCAGCGACAACGCCCAGCGGTTCTGGTGCTTCGATAAGGGCGGAAGTGATATTTTTCAATACAACATTTACAGGGCAACCACTGGCTATGACTACTGCTCCATAGGTAACGTGAGCAGTGATAGAACCGTATTTGTTGCCCATCTATATGATAAGGCTTTCGATGTAGGCTCTACAACTGGTGATGTTCTGTACTATAGGGTGGCCGCTATAAACAAATGTAACCATTATTATTTCGATCGACTTCTTGATGGTTTACACACTGGGGCATGGGAACGAGCCATTATAAATATTTAATACGGATGGCGTTATCGGTGTTTGTAGTGTGTGATAAAGAAGATATTGAAGGTATGCTCTTGGAGATGTCAAAGGTCTTTGAGAAAAAGCTGTCCGACGACTATGATATCAGTGTTAACATAACCGTGGACGAGATAGTATGGCACATTTCTGCCAAAGATGGTATACTGGAATACGGTCAAGATGAAACCGAAGGTGCGGAATGGGAACTGTTCATGGATGGTGATACACTGCGTAAAACATATGAAGGTGGATGGAGCGGATTAACCGCCGCAGGAAGAGCTCATATACAGGAATTCGCACCGATAAACTTCACCTTGCCCAAAGATAAACCCCCCTTAGAAGCAATGCAGACAGCATACTTTTTTATGACCCATTTTTCAGCCCGGAATATCCCACCCGTATAAAATTCGGCCCAGACCACACAAGAAAGATACACGGAGGCAACGCCGCGGCACTCTTTTATCATCCAGGACTTCGCTCTTCTTACTACTGTGTAAAGCATAACGAAGTCTTAAACGAGGACGGTGCTAAAGATCCAATGCATCAGAGTTTCATTGTGATCGGTGGAAAGGGTGTAGCTGAAATTGACGGAAAGGACATAGAAGTATCTTCCGGCGATGCCGTTTACGTGCCTCCGAACACAGTACACAAGCTCCACCCTTCTGCGGATGAGATGATAGAACTGATTTGGCTAGCTTGGGGTGAAGGTGCATAGATCACAGCAGGCGGTCTTTTAGTACTCGCTGAACATCTTCCATCACATCGCTGTCCGGGTCCTCTTTCATCGACCACAACTCCATAAAAAGAGGCATCAGGTCCGATTCGCCGGCCATATCCTGGAGGATGGCTGTTTCCATAACATATATCAGATCACTGAAGCCCTTTTCATGGTCCAGCGGATTTTTTAGTAATTCTTTGATCAGTTCACCTTCCTCCTCTATCATACGTAAGTTATCTTCTCGGAAAAAGAGGTTCAGTTCTCGTAAGTCCTCCGGCGGAATCTCGAAATCCGCCGCCTCTACGTTCTCTTCCATATGTTCCGTGGAGGAGGGCCCGGTCAAGGCACTGCTTATCTCCGGGTGAGATAGGACCCAGGCTATAGCCATCTGTACGGGTGATTTATCATAGGATTCACCTATCTCTTTTAATTTTTTCATTCGCCTGATGGCCGAGGCAAAACGTGCATGTTTGAAAAGGGGATCGTTTCGCCTTATGTCTCCCTTTTCAAATTCAGTTTTCTTTGTTATTTTACCAGTCAGTATCCCTCTGCCCGTAACACTGAAGGCTATGGCTCCCAAATCATGTTTTCTACATAGGGGAAACAAGTGCTTCTCGGCGTCCATAGCTACCGGGCTGTACTCGAACATCAGTGCCGAGGGATCGCCGATGTCGATATATTCTTCTATCCTTTCGTATGGAAGATGGCTGACTCCGTACCTACCTATCATACCCTGCTCTAGAAGATATTCCATGGCCTCAACTGTTTCTTCAATAGGTGTACTGGGGTCATCAAAATGTACCATGTATAGGTCGATATGATCCGTCTGAAGTCTATCGAGGCTGTTCCTGCACGCTTGTATAACTGTGTCATATGAGAGATCTGGCTTGTTTCCTTCGGTCACCCCTACTTTCGTTGAAATGAACACGTCGTCACGGACATCTTTCACTGATCCACCTAATAATCTCTCGGCTTGTTCACCATAGGTATCCGCAGTATCGAAGAGAGTCACTCCTAATTTCAACGCCCGTTTGATCACTCTCTCATACTCCTGTGTGTTAACGCTTCCATAGGCGCCGCTGAGCGCGTAGCAACCAAAGCCAACGGCCGACACGTCTGTTCCATCAATCTTATTGTATTTCATAATTTATCACATCCTTCAAATGTACCCGTCTCTGACGGTCATGGATACCAAAGGAGGAAAGGTTTCGTTGAGTTATGGGCATCACACCTTTTCTACTAGCCCTATGAAGCAGTAGATATATCTATTTTGTCGAAGTGAGGTCGGAGCATTTATCTGATATCTTCAACAAGGGTTGTGACATCCTCCCACACGGCAGAGCCGTGGGGCTTCCCGATTGGAAATCTAAGGTTTACAACTCATCTGTTCTTTCGGCTTGAAGATACCAGCCGTTCTATCGAACAGATAGGTCGATAGCTGTGCCACGCAACCGTTACTCATATCCCTCTCAGAATTCTGAGTTATCTTTTTTCTTATATTTTCAGCACCGTTCACATCGGCGTTCATCACACTACCACAATCACTGCAGACATACAACCCTCGCTCGATCCTGTTACTACCGTCCACTACACCACAATAAACAGGTCTTGGAAGTGTTGTTCTCATCGATCCTTTCCACTGTGATCCCCTCTTCTTCTGCCTTGTACTCCAATAAATCGGTAAACTTCTTGAACTCCCAGCCATGTAATTTTTTGTTACCACTTTTACCCCAAGTCCTGCTCTCGCCATCCTCTTGCTTTCGTATGTAATTCAGGTCTCCGATAGCGATCTTGCCTATGTCTTCTTCGACACACCGTTCAACGATATGTTTGGATAGGGTATGTAGGAAATGCTTTTTCCGCCTTGCTAACGTTCTTCTTAGCCGTAGTGCCTTCTCACCGGGGGGTAAAATGGAGGGATCCTATGATGCGGAAAAAGACAGCATAGCTTCCATAGCGGAGTTTTGAACTTATCGACAGTAAAACACCTATTTCACACAAAACCAATATATACCCCCCCTTGATGTTAAACCTAAAGTAAAAGAAATAATAAACGGTGAAATGTATATGAAACTAACTTTCTTAGGAGGGGTATCCAAAGTGGGTCCCCTCTCTATGGTAATGGAACACAAAAACACGACTCTGATATTCGATCACGGAATGCTTCCGGCGGATCCGCCGGAATATCCTATGAGGCCACCTCTTGCTGATTTGGCTTTCTTAACACATTCACATCTCGATCACTGCGGCATGATTCCGTCTTTGGTGAGGACGTGCGACGTGAACGTGTTGGCTACGCACCCCACTCTTGAAGTGGTTGAATTACTGCTTTACGACAGCCTTAAGATCGCGAATATCGAGGGATATCCCAAGTACTTTGATAAAGGAGATATTAAACGAACGAAAGCCGCCTTCGACCTCATGGGTTTCAACTCAAAAAGAGATATAGGTGGTATGGAAATCGAGATCCACTCCGCCGGACACATTCCAGGTTCTATGATGGTTGAGATGAGGGGCGAAGAGACGACATTGTTCACAGGAGATATTAACACGGAGAACAGCAGGCTGGTATGGGGTTCTCATCCCGTTAAGTGCGATACATTGATACTCGAGGCCACCTACAGCGGCAGAGAGCATGAGGACCGGACAGAGATAGAGAACGAATTCCTGGACGATGTAGATGAAGTTTTGGCCAGAGGAGGTCAAGCCATCATACCGGCATTTGCAGTGGGTAGAACGCAAGAGATATTGATGATACTCAATGACAGAGACTACGATGTATGGTTCGACGGGATGGGACGGACCGTAAATCATATCTACCTCAATCATAAAGGATTTTTGCGGGCAGGAAAGGCACTACATAAAGCTGTTAATAGTGCCAATGCAGTCAGGTCCAACAAAACCAGAAACCGTGCAAAAGAAGCCGAGGTAGTTGTAACCACCAGCGGCATGGTAGAGGGTGGCCCGGTGATGGAGTATATCATGAACCGACGCAGGGACCCCAACAGTGCCATATTCCTAACGGGCTATCAGGTGGAAGGTACGAACGGGAATCGGTTGTTGAATAACGGCATGGTCCAGGATAGAGGTGCAACCGTCCCGGTTGAATGTAAGGTAAAGAAATTCGATTTCAGTGCCCATGCTGGCCACTCCGAACTGATAGAATTCGCACACGGATGCGATCCTGAGAAAATAGTCCTGATGCATGGAGATAATAGGGAAGAGCTGGCTAAAGATTTGAGAGGATATGAAATTCACATACCTGTAGAAGGAAAAACAATAGAGGTATGATCCATGGAGAAATGGATGTTAAAGCGATGTTTTGACGAATACCTTGCCGAGGACCTGGGTTTTGGTGACCTGACTACCCGCCTTTGCGTGGATGATAGGCGTGTAGAGGCCCTCGTCGAAGCTAAGGACGAATTCGTACTCAGCGGGACCCGAGAGATCACGTTACTCTTTGAGAGCTACGGTGTAGAGGCCAAAGGCAATTTTACATCTGGTTCTCGAGTAAAGAAAGGCGATATTCTGCTGGAGTTGAAAGGCCCGGCTTCCGCAATTCTCGGGATAGAAAGGACCGCTTTGAATATAATGATGAGGATGTGCGGTATCGCCACCAAAGTCCGTAGGTTCAAAGAACTTGCAGGGGATACAGTTATTGCATGCACCCGTAAGACAACCCCCGGATTCAGGTACTTTGAGAAAAGAGCGGTAGAGGACGGAGGCGGCGACCCTCACAGGAGGTCTCTGGATGATATGGTGCTGATTAAAGAGAATCACATCACCCTCTCAGGTGGTTTGGAAAATGCCATCAAGCGGGCAAAGAAAGCATCGTTTTCAAAGAAGATCGATGTGGAAGTTACGGACGTATTAAGTGCCGTTAAAGCTGCAAAGCTAGGGGTTGACATCATAATGCTGGATAACATGACACCTTCATCCGTGAAAGAGGCCTACGAAAAGATCAAGGACATTGATAAAAGTATAATCGTTGAGGTCTCTGGAGGCATGGACGAATCCAACGTATCTGACTATGCACCCTATGCCGATGTTATATCTTCTGGGGCGCTAACCCATTCCGTAAATTCCGCGGATATCTCTTTGCTAATAATCACACGCAAAGGATGAAAACAAAGATAGTGCACTTTTTTCTTTAAAAATTCTAACGATACATTTTTCTGCGAAAAATACAGGCCCTGGAACTCATTAAATTCGCTACACTGCTGCATTTTCTTCAGTAAAATGCAGGCGCCGGTATCTGTTCGGAATAACTTGCTCCACTCATTATTCCAAACGCTCGTGAAGCAGAGCTTCACTCGTCGAACAAGTTCTCACCCCTTCCCCTGCATAACACAAAATGCAGGCGCCGGGATTCGAACCCGAGCAGAAGGCTTGGAAGGCCTTAATCCTAACCAAACTGGATCACGCCTGCATATTACGGACGGCATAATGCCTAACTCATATTAATCATTTTGCACACGTTCTATATGTGTTAGCTGTCAGAAAGTTGTCAGACAATTTATCGTATCAACCGCACTAAAGGGCGGTATAATATAGAAAAATCGTCAATTTCATCCGATACATTTTTATGAGGCATCTAGCATCTACCCATTGGAAGTGAAGTTCATGATCGGAGACTTCTTCAAAAAGAAAACCCATAAACGGAGTATAAAAGGCGAACGCTTTGGTTCGGAAGAATATATCGACCTTGGGGAGTTGATGGAATCCGTTGATTTTACAGAGAAGGCTGACACGTTAATAAAGGTCGCCGAAGTTCATCGTTATGAGGACATACGAAATGTTACGGACGAACTGTACAACGGAAACATACTCTTGGTCGATACGGAAAGTATAGCTGGTAACCAAGATGCATTGAAAAGAGTCCACAATGAGTTAAAAGCGGTGGCAAACGATGTATCAGGTGATGTAGCTGCGGTAGGACAAAACTACTTAGCGGTCACCCCTGCGGGGATCGGCATCGACCGAAAGAAGATTAAACCTTACTGAAAAACCCCTTTTAACTTTTTTTATCTTCTCTCTGAGATAACCCTAGCTATCTGGAAGTGGTTACCTTCATGTAAAAGTGCATAGTAGTTTTTGGTATGATCTACCTGCCTCATTTTTACGCATCTGATCCACAGTTGAATTTCAGTCTCGCTTATATGGTGATATTTTAGATATATTATACCGTCTGACAGAAAATCCTCACCGTACATGTCTGATTTACCGGCTTCTTCCCAAGACTCGGTTATCAAAAAGACGTTTATGTTCAGTTTCTTTAGGACACCAAAGAATTTAAAAAGTTCTTTACGTGGATTTTTAAACTCCATCAATGAGTACAGTGCGGACATGGAGTCTAGAGCTATAAGCTCAAAACCATCTTCTACACGACGGTGTATGTATTTCTCCACTATTTTTATCCAATTATGGGTATCCTCGGTATCGTTGTGTTCTAACCGAATTTTGGACACATCGGCTATCAGAAAATTTTCTTCATCCCATTCTTTTAGGCCTAAACCTTTTGCTGTTGCTTCCAGACTTTCTTTTGATTCTTCCAAGGATAGATATAGGGCTTTTTTACCATCTAATTCAGCGTTGTTAGATAACGTGTTCAACGTTATACTGGATTTGAACGTACCAGGTCCGCC
Source organism: Thermoplasmata archaeon (assembly GCA_046498385.1). GTDB lineage: Archaea > Thermoplasmatota > Thermoplasmata > Halarchaeoplasmatales > Halarchaeoplasmataceae > Halarchaeoplasma. Next base: position 40,726 of record JAWOAU010000084.1, read on the forward strand.
ACGTATCAAAACAATGTGACCTTGAGGTATCCCTCCTTTGAGAAGTTCGTCAAAGCCTTCTATGTACATCTTAATTTTGTCTCTCATTATTATGTTGTAAGTAGTCTTGATGTATAAATTTATTGGCTAAATATCATCCCCTCTAAGCTAATTCCTTGGTGATAATTTCCTTACGGGTCGTGCGGTTCAGACACGTTTTAGTCAATTTTTTCTACTATACCCTTGTCCGCATCCACTCTAAGAACGTCTCCGGTTTTGAGCTGTGTGATATCGATCTCATCTACACAGGGTATGCCAGCCAATATCGCTCCGGTAGCCACGATGGTCTCGGTCTCCTCGTTTACGATGGCAGTGGGACCGACGTTGTTCTTCTGCAGTCCGTATATTACATATGAACCAACCGTTGAACCTTTACCTCTTGGGAATACAAGGATCTTTCCGGTAACACATTCTCCTTCCAGGGGATGATCCTTCTCGATAACCAATCCTGTTTCGATATCAACACCACCGTAGAACCCGATGGGTTCCTGCGAGACGATCGCTTCAGCTTCCGCCTTACCCGGGGATATCATTCTTCCCATCTACAACACCTCCTTTATCAGTGATTCCACAGAATTGAAAACCACCTTTTGTTTACAGAATCCCGGTAAATACTGGGCGGCCTTACCCGAGCTGCACCCGGTGGTCTCGTATCCCATGGACTCTATGGGTGAAACCACCATGCAGGTATCAGCTACGATACGGCCTCCCGCTTTCTCGATGATATCCGTGTATCCCATGCGGTTAGCGGCTTCCTTCATAACCCTGGAAGTGCATACCCATAGTGGCTTTTTCAGGCTTTTACCTTCGACACGGTCTGCAACCTTCTGAATGTCTCTGAGGGAAGCGTGTGGGCATCCGAATATCACTATATCCGGTTTCTCTCCCGTATTCAGTGACGCATAAGTTTCTTTCAAATCCTCTTCCTCAACGGTGATCGTTTCAAGATCGGAAACATCCTGCAGGTGCGCCTCCGGGGTCAACTCCTCAGCGTAATACAATGCTACCGCACCCGAGGCGGCCATGGCCGCACCCAGGGCTTTTAAATCGTCGGTAGTCGTCCAAGTGGGTAAATCTTTGTAATATGGAATATCACTCTTCACAAGTTTACCTATGTGCCAGCCCAGCGCGCCGAAATCCGCATCCGATTCGATCTCACAAGCTACGTCCACCACTACATCTGGCTTTCTGTTCTCCTCCAGATGCAGTCCGTAATTCGGTGTTCTCCCGAGTATGGCCGCAGCGAGGGCACTGGGTCCACCCTCTCGATTCGTCCTGGCGGATATGACGGAATTGGCGAAGGAAACTGCGGATGATTCCGACCATGCGATATGCTCCCTGAACCGCGGTAGATTACCGGCTAGATATGGGGTGCATGTGGAAGTTACCACTATCCCCATGTCCTTGAACGCCTTCATGATACGGAGTTGATTCTTGGCAAAATCCTCGGGGAATCCGATCTCTTTCCAGTCTTCCAGGTCCATACCTGCCGGATTCAGGAATGTGAGTACCGATACCTTTGCTCCTTTTGATGCCATATCTTCCAGAAAGGCCATGCCCGGGTCGCCTACCGATTTGTAGGACACACCTGAGACCTGAACCGAACCCACGGGTATCATCTTATCCGCCCCGTATATGTCTCCAAGGCGGGTAAGCAGCCGCATCATCTTTTCCTTAACCGGACCTTTTTCTCCTTCCAGAATAGCCTCTTCTTCTTTGCTCAGATACATTTCATCAACTCTTTACAATTTTCAACTATCATATCTATGTCTTCTTTGGAAGCATCCTCTATGTGGACACCTCCGACCACCGCAACGGTGACATCATACTTCTCACATGCCTTCTCGGCCATGGGTACCATGACCAAGTGGTCCTTGTGATCACTAAGAACCATGGTCCGTACATCTTGACCCGGTTCCTTGACCACCGTGCTGCCGATGTGAGGTCTTTCTCCGCCACCGAGGATGTACAGTCGGTCTTCACCGACTTTCTGGGTTTTCAACCAAACTCTGTATTTCCCGTCACCGCAGGTAATCATCTACATCTACTTCTCCGTATTCTTCCTTTTTATATTTCACAGGATCCACATCCGGTGGTATTGTAGCATCCACGCCCACTTTGGTGGTCTTTGTCTTCTTGCCCGAATGGTCCCCACTGGGGTCCAATGAAGAACCAGGTTGATCTGGTTTCACCATGAGATCTTTGTCGCCCTGAAAACGGGTGGCGATGGCCCACTCCACCTTCTGCGGGTCATAGATGTCCACGTCCTCGTCCACCACCACAACGTGTTTCATTGAGCCGTGGCCCTTGAAGGCCGCCTCGATGGCTTTTTTACCGTCCTCGGCACCTTCTTTTTTTATCTGCACGATCCCGTGGAGCCATGAACCACCTCCCAGAGTGATAAGAACGTTCTTACAGTTGCACACCTGGGAAACCTTGTCGTATACGGTTGGTTCCTTGGGCATACCCATGAGTATCTTGTGCTCCATCCTGCCTGGAAGCAGTATCTGCCACATCGCATCCTTGCGGTGGGTTATGCAATCCACCACGAATACTGGCTCCTGACGTTCAATGTCCCGGGTCTCCGTCAGGTCCACGAAGGGACCTTCCCTGTCCAGTTCCCGGGTGATCCTGCCTTCCAGAACGAACTCCGACTGTGCCGGGACCTCCAGGTCCTTTGTGACACATTTGACCAGAGGGGTATCGTCCAGTGTATTTGCTATCTCCAGCTCGTCCACTCCTGGAGGGGGTCCCAGGGAAGCGGCCACCATCACCGGTACCGAATTACCGACACAGATAGCCATCTCCAGATCTCCGTCTATCTTATCATAGGTGGTCCTGGTCTGTCGTTTCGGTATCAACCTTGCGGTGCATCTGTTTTTTCCCACCTGCATGATCCTGTGGTAGCAGGCGTTCCTTCCCGTTTCAGGGTCCTTGATAACCGCCACGGTTGCGGTTCCGTATCGACCGCCGTCGCCTGGCAGATGGTGTAACATGGGCAGTATATCCAAGTCTACCTCATCGCCTTCCAACACAACTTCTTGACAGGATGCCTCGGATACCATCTCACATGGGGTAGGATTTCGCAAGGCATCCACCAGTTTAAGCAGAAGCGTCTCCTTCTCGGTACCCATGCTATCCGCGATGATGTCCCTGTCCGAGGTGATCCCGCCGATTACCGGGAACGAAAAACCCTTCACATTCTCAAAGATTGTCGGTTTTTCTTCCAAAGAATTCATCACGTTGGCCAATTCGTACTTGTGACTCACTTCCTTGCTGATGCGTATCAATTCATCCCTTTCTTCTAGAGTATCCAAAAATGGTCTAAGATGCATTTTATCACCCCTTACACTCCTATCTTGGTCCGCAGCACGCTGAATCCCTTGTCCTCTATGGCCTTGGCAACTTTCTCCTGCAGTTCTTTACCGGGTGTAAGGGCAACCATGTACCCACCCAGGCCCCCACCGGTCATCTTGGCTCCCACGGCACCCTGAGAACGGGCTGTATCCACCAGCATGTCCAGGTTTTCATCGGACACCTCGATATCCTGTAGCAGCGAATGATTGCGGTTCATCAGTTCTCCAACCTTTTTGAAATCATATTCCTCCAAAGCCTCACGTGCGTCATGTGCCAATTGCCGTGCATCCCGGAATATTTCGTCGTACCTCTCCGGATATTTCTCTTTACGTTCCTTGACCCCGGCAACCGCAGCTTTGGTGTTGGCGACCTTACCGGTATTTCCCATGACTATCTCCATAGGTTCCTCCAGGGTTATGGATTCGAATGTGTTTTTCTTTCCCCTTACAAACCATATCATGCCCCCGTATGTTGAGGCCGCATTATCAACCCCGGAGGGATTACCGTGGTACCCCTTTTCTCCCTCGTATGCGATGTCGTTTATTTGGTCGTCGTTCAACCCCATGTCGTAAAATTGGTTCAAGGCCCTGGCTATCGCCGTACACGATGCGGCGGATGCTCCGACACCGGAGGCGCAGTACAGGTTTCCACCCAGGGTGATCTTCAGGTTCTCATCGGGATCGATATTCATGGCTTCCAAAATCCTTCGAAGGGAGTCCTTTTGATGCTCCAGTTTTCCCTCCTTGTATCCCGGAGTTGCCGGCCTATCATCAATCAGTTCAACTCCGCCTGAATCGCTAGCTTCCACCGTGGCTAGAGTATAATCCCCGATGGCCGAAACGATCGACGGGATGTTATACACCACGAAATGTTCATTAAAAAGTATACATTTTCCATAGCCTTTTCCTTCTGCCATATTATCACATCTGCTCATTACATGAAGGTGTTTATAGAATAGTGATATGTATGATATATAAGTATTGTGGACTAATGAAAAATCACTGGAAAGTGAGCCCCTTTTTGGTGGAGGTCAGTACGTGTGCCTGGCCTCCGGCTTCCTCGATGGCTTTGGAGGTCTCCTCCGGCTCATCGGTAATGGCGATCATCACACCGCCTCCGCCGACTCCGGTGAGCTTGGCACCGTAGGAGTGCTTTCTTGCAGCGTCGATGAGGGCATCGAGCTTGGGATGACTGACTCCCAGGTATGATAATAGAAGTTGGTTTTGGTCCATCAACCTTCCCACTACCTCCAGATCTCCACGATTCAAAGCTTCATGGCCTTTCCTAACTGTGATACCTATATCCTTGATTATCTTTCTGGCATGAGTGCTCCGATTGATAAACTCTCGGATTTTGTGGACTAAATTAGGGGTTGATGAATGGACACCTGTATTTCCCAGTACAAGTTGCAGTTTTGGTATACCGCTTTCGTGAACGTTCCATGTGTTCCGGCCCTTAGATATGCTCCAGAGCAGTCCCTCTTCCCTGGTGGATGAAAGCATTACACCTCCTCCGTAAGCGGAGGTGGATGTGTCTATGGGGCTGGCACGGCCCTGGGTTTCATATTCAACCTCGAATCCGGTTTTTGCTATGGTCTCCGTATCAACCTTATTCTTCATGGAGTACAGGCAGCCTAGGGAAGAAATCGTTAGAGCCGCTGAGGACCCCATCCCTGCACCGCTGATCAATTCGCTCCTGGTCTGGATGTTCAGGGGCTCATCGATTCCCAAACGATTTATGGCATTGAGCAGATATGGCTGCTTTACCGGATCAAAATCAAGACCATTAACCGTGGTTTTTTCTCCCTTGGACTCGGTTATGTCGCAGTGAAATCTGCGATTGATGGCCACCGCTATGGCGGGCTCACCGTAAAGAACAGCGTGTTCCCCGAAGATTATCACCTTACCAGGAGCAGAGCAGTATGTCATACAGCGGTATTGGGACATGATACTTATAAATTCCCTTACTTACAGGTAGCTGTAATCCGTAGCCATCTTTCGAAGACGCTTCACACGTTCCTCCATGGGCGGATGGGTTGAAAATAATTTCACGAATCCACTGGATTTGAAGGGATTGACGATGAACAGAGATGAGGTCGCGGGGTCTCCCTTTTTGAGTGGATTACGCTTGATATCCGAGTGCAGTTTTTCAAGTGCATCGGCCAGAGCATTTGGATTTCTGCTTATCTTTGCACCTTCTTCATCGGCATAGTATTCACGCTTTCGAGATATAGCCATCTTCACCATGATAGCCCCTATGGGTGCAAGGATCATGGCAACCAAAAAAATGGGATTTATCCTCCTTCGGCTGAAGATCATTTGAAACCATACCAGGCGGGCCATCAATGCGATCGCCCCTGCGATGGTTGCCGCAATGCTCATCACCAGCATATCTCGATTTTTTATATGTGCCATCTCATGGGCCATGACTCCCTTCAGCTCGTTATCGTTCAATCGATGGAGGATCCCCTGGGTAGCGGCCACAACGGCACTCTTTTCGTTTCTCCCGGTTGCAAAGGCGTTGGGCACTTCCATAGGTACGATGGCTACTTTGGGCATGGGCATATCAGCCTTGTATGCAATATCCTTAACAAGATTATAAAGTCGGGGATTTTCATGTTCCTCTATTATCTTGGCGTTGTACATTCTTAATATTATTTTATCGCTAAAAAAATAAACGCCTATGTTCATAACAACGGCGAGGATTAAGAAAATAAGCGATCCCATGATCCAATCGCCCATGAACAAACCTCCTATCAAATATCCAATTCCGACGAACAGGAGGGCTAGAGCGAAGAAGAGGCCCATTGTCTTTGCGATGTATCTCATAAAGTATTGATTTATCCAAAGAGGGTAATAAACCTTTCGTCGGGAAAACACCTTCTGCCTGATTTACCTATCTTTGCCCAATAAGCCTTTTATATAAATGGCACATCTCCTTTTCTGTTTAAATGATGATGTGGTTAATGATAAATTCCGACGGTGCAACCCCTCAGTCTAGTATAAAGCAGCAAAGGATCGTAACATGTACTCCATAGCCAGACTTTTAATCGGACTCGTATTCTTACTCATCGCATCCGCATCGGACCTTAAAAGCCGAAGAGTTCCAGATGGATTATGGATAGTTCTAGCCGTACTGGCCATGGGTATTTTAGCTGTAGAATTACACTCCTCTGGAGCCCCTCTCCGTTTCATGTTGATATTCGCACCCATAATCTTCTTTCTTTGTGAGGCCTTCGTAGAGGTGCCTCCTCTCTATGAGAAGTCAAAATTGAATTTTTTGGCTGTTTTGTGGTTTTTGGTTCCGATCGTTTCCCTCGTCCTCTTGATCAGTACCTCTTTCAACGAATCCGGTCTTTGGCCCCTTATCGCCATACCGGTAATGATGTTTTTTGCCTTTGTACTTTATTACCTTCGCATACTCTACGGTGGTGCCGATGCAAAGGCCGTTATTGTGTTGGCAGTATTGGTGCCTTACTACCCCTATATCGAAGGCATCACCAATTACGGTTCTACACCTGAGCTTATCGGTGCCATGGAGTCTTTATTCCCATTTGTCCTGGTAGTCTTATTGAATTCGTCTTTGATATTGATTTTTCTCCCACTAATTTATTTTTTGCTGAATTTAAAAAATGGCGATATCGGCTTTCCACAAATGTTCTTTGGTTTTAGATCAGAGCTTAAAAACGCGAAGGAATCGTTCGTTTGGCCCATGGAGTACTATAAAAATGGTGAACGAAAGATCCAGCTCATGCCCAGGGGCGTGGATGAAGATATCTATGAAGATTTTTCGGAAGGCGAACAAATCTGGGTTACTCCTAAGATACCCTTTATAGTACCCATGTGCGTTGGATTTTTCATATCTTTTCTTATCGGAAATCCGCTGCTCCATGTGTTGTAGAAAGCTTTATTTTGTAGGAAATAGATTATCTAATAAAGCTTTTCGAAAAATATATATACAACAGGTCCACTTATGTATATACTCTGAAGAACCACCCACACCACGCGGAGGTCTTTAATATTGCGAATTGAAGGAAAGGTCCACACCATATCGAATAGAGGGGAGATTATTGCCCGCTTCCCATCACACGTATCGAAGCGTTCTACAGTATTGGACAATAGGAGAAATAAAGTTGGAAAAATATCTTGGGTATTCGGTCCGGTTGATGCACCCTATGTGGAAGTATCTCCTAAAAAAACAATGAAAAGACCTTTGACCATGATTGGCAGGCCTGTATTTGTGGAGGAAGATAACAATGAATGAAGATATAGATGCAGTCGACCGTAAACGTGATAGAGTTGAGAAAATAGAAGAATGTCCAGAATGCGGCAGTAAGCATCTCGCTCAGGATTACGACCGAGGCGAATTAGTGTGTGAAGAATGCGGTCTCGTTGTTGACGATCAGTATGTTGACGAGGGCCCGGAATGGAGGGCTTTCGATATGCAGCAGGAGCAGAGCCGTGCACGTACGGGTGCTCCCATGACCCAGATGGTCCATGACAAAGGTCTTTCTACAGGTATAGATCAGTCCAACAGGGATTCCTACGGCAGGTCCATACCCAGCAAGAAAAAGGCGCAGATATATAGATTGAGGAAGTGGCAGAGAAGGATAAGGGTATCCGACGCCACCGAGCGAAACCTGGCCTATGCACTCACGGAGCTGGATAGAATGGCTTCCACCATGGGTCTGCCCAAAAATATCCGAGAGAGTGCTGCGGTTATCTATCGAAATGCGGTTAAAAAGAATCTTATACGAGGCCGCAGCATAAACAGCGTTGTTGCCGCATCACTTTATGCCGCCTGTAGAAAGGCAAACGTGCCCCGCACTCTTGACGAGATCGCCGAAGCAACTTCATCCGATAGAAAAGAGATCGGAAGAACGTATCGTTTCCTAAGTAGAGAGCTGGTACTTAAGCTCAAACCTACCCGGCCCGAGGAATATTTGAGTAGGTTCTGCAGTGAACTAGGTCTCTCCGGTAAGGTGCAGAGGAAAGCGGACGATATTATCAAAAAGGCGGAGAAGGCGGAACTTATCTCAGGTAAAGGGCCTACAGGGCTAGCCGCAGCATCTATCTATATTGCTTCTATACAGGAAAACCAACGGCGTACTCAAAGGGAAGTAGCCGACGTAGCCGCAGTGACAGAAGTCACCGTTAGGAACAGGTACAAAGAATTGGTGGACGTACTTAACTTGGAAGTGGAAGTGTAGGTTCAGGTCAAATTTATATATACGTCTTTCTACTAGTGGCGGTAGTGATAATTTGCAAAAGAAGATGAATGTAGAGGATTTGGTAGAGGGGCAGAATGTAAAAGATAAATTTGCAGTTAGGGATAAGTATTCGCCTAAGGAGTACGCTAGAGGTTGGTTTTTTCGATTAAAGGTCGGTGACAGTACCGGCGATATACCCATGGTATACTGGGGGGGCTCAGATAAGCGGATGGTGGAAGCTCTTTACAGCAACATAAAAGTGGGCGATGTATTGGAGGTTGACGGCGCAGTAACCACTTATCGAGGCGACCTTCAAATATCTGTGAGCCCCGATGAGTTCCACAAGCTGCGGCGAACGGATATGGCAGCGGTCGATCCGTCGAATTACATGCCAACTTCCAAAAGAAACGTGGACGAGATGTTCGAGGAGTTGATGGAGTACGGTGCTGAGATACAGGATGAAGGTTTGTATTCCCTTGTGATGTGCTTTCTGGAAGACGATATTTTTTCTAGAAAGTTTAAACAAAGTCCTTATAGTAAATACTACAATAACAACTATTTAGGCGGGTTATTAGAGCACACATTAGATGATGTTAGGTTATCCTTAAGTGCTTTGGAAATATATCCCGAGTTGGATAGGGACCTCCTTTTAACGACAGCTATAGTACACGACTTCGGAAAGGTTTACGAATACGATCACTTTACATCGATCGATTTAACCACCGAATCACGCCTCATAGGGCATACTGTTTTGTGTGAAAGAGTAGTACGTGACCGTTCCAAAGACGTAAATGGCTTAACCGAGGAACAGATGTTGAAACTAAGTCATATCATACTATCTCACCATGGAGATTACGAGTGGGGTAGTGCTAGGAGTCCACGGATGGAAGAAGCCGTTGCACTGCATCATATCGACCTATTCAACGTACGTATGCGGGGATTTATTCAGGCAAAAGAAGAAACAGACGAGGGCGATGAAGAGATGATATACGTTTCAAAGGAAGGCGTACAGCGCCCGATATTCAAGGGGTAAGGTTTTAATCCACCCATTTGTCTCCCTGGTTGTTGATTGTCCATGAGTTCTAAGGAAGGTGTAGGAAAAAAAACTCCGGACCACTGTCCCCTTTGCGGGAGTGATATAACCCCGGACGATGCAAAATGTCCTAAATGTAACGTCAACATATCTTGGGTATTATCTCAGATGGACGGAAAATTTGTTGAACGTGTAAGCCATAGAACTTCTTACCCATCAGTGATTTCGGATGACGGTGAGGAACTACGGAAGGAGATCGAGCACGACAAGATGGTTGATTGCACGGCATGCGGCTCTTCAAATCCCATCTCAGAAAAATTCTGCCAGAATTGCGGCAAAAGCATAGAAGAGATCATTCATAATGAGGCACTGGAAGACATGCTGATGAACGTGGACGATGAAACCTTTGAAATAAAAGGAATGGACACTGAATCCATAGTTAATAACATCAGACAATTCGCGTCGCTTTTGGACAAGTCCAAAGAAAACTACCATATCGAGTTTAGTTATACGTGTCCCCTGTGCAAGGTTGAGGTTGAGGAGGACAGTGACATTTGCCATGGATGCGGGGCACTTTTTGAGGATTAATCTTTTATCTCCCGTTTTCCTTTACCTTATCGTATGTTCAAAACAAGGGTGCTATCGTTAAAGGGAATTGAAAAGGAACTCCGTGGCATGAGATGCGATCCCAGAGGGGTGGAGATAATGTCTCCAAAGGCGGAGTTTCGTTTAGTTAGAGCCAGGGGATTGGACCCCCGGGGAGCAAACATATTGAAGCAGGAATGTTTGGCCGCCGGTGCCGAGGCAGCGGTATCTTGGGCCGCACTCTCTTTTTCAGAGGAGAAAAGCGAGGTTATAATGATGGCCACCCTGGCTCAGTATGGGAGAGTGCTAAGAAAATTGAAAGAACAACCTTTCGATTTACCAGTCCTTGCAAGTGAGATAGAACGGGCCTTGGAATATTTTGATGATCCGAAAAGGCCTCCCATGCCGGGTAGCGGCACAAGGGTCATGGGCATACTGAACGTCACTCCCGACAGTTTTTACGATGGAGGGCGTTATACACATACGACGGATGCGGTACAACGAGGGTTGGCCATGGTTCAACAGGGTGCGGACATAATAGATATTGGAGGGGAGAGCACAAGGCCAGGTAGTCGAAGGTTGTCCGTGGAAGAGGAGGCACAAAGAGTTGTTCCGGTCATAGAAAAACTTTCCCGGAAAACTGATGTTCGCATCAGCGTGGACACACACGATCCCTCGGTGGCTGAAGAAGCGGTAGATGCCGGGGCATCCATGATAAACGATGTTTACGGCCTAAGAGCGGAAGGTATGACAGAAACCGCTGCATCCCTGGACGTTCCTGTGGTGATCATGCACATGCAGGGCACCCCTGAGACCATGCAGAAGGATCCACATTATGATGATGTTATCGGTGAGATATACGGTTTCTTGAAACATATGACCCTCAAGGCAGAGGATGCAGGCGTTTCACCGGACAATATAATCATCGATCCGGGTATAGGATTTGGAAAGAAACTCGTCCATAATCTGGAGATAATCTCTCGTTTGGAGGAATTCAATTCCATGGGCTATCCGGTTTTACTAGGTGCTTCCAGAAAGAGTTTTTTAGGAGAGATATTGGGAAAGGAAGCCGAGGAAAGATTGTACGGGTCCCTTGGAATTGCAGCGGTTGCGGTACAAAAAAAGGTCGGTATACTGAGAGTGCACGATGTTAAGGAAACTCTGGATGTGGTAAGGTCAGTTCAGGCGCTGAAGCATTACAAGTAATCATTTTAGATGTACATTTGCACAAAACACTTTTATCCTGTTGATTGTTTGTGCATTCGATGGACATGAAACAACTATTAGAAGGTGTTTTGGATAAAGGTGCCAAGTACTGTGATATAAGAAAAGAAAAGTGGTACAGGACGATTTTATGCTTGAAGGACGGGGTACCTGAAACGGTTATACAGGGCGAGGAAGAAGGTGCTATGGTAAGGGTACTCTACGGCAACGGATGGGGATACGTGGGCACGGCGGATTTGAATTTTTTGGATAAAACTATAAACAGAGCTTTTCAGATGGCGAAGAGCAGTCACAAATTAAGAAAAATGGAGACCGGGCTTGCGGATGTGGATACCCTACGGGAAAAAGTAAAGGTGCCCATGAAAAAAAATTTCATGGATGTTAGTCCGGAAGAAAAATTGGAATTTCTGAAAGATATCGAAGACAAATTGAAGACGGATATAGTTAAATCCAGTGATATCAGGTACAGAGACCTTCTGGTCAAAAAAGAAATAATCACAAGTGAAGGGACCCATGTAGAGATGGAGATACCACGGCTTGTTACATACATGATAATCACAGGTAAAAGCGACACTGTACAGATGGCCACCCAGGGTACCGGAGGAACCGGTGGATTTGAGTTGAGTGATAAAGCATACGATGAAGTAAAGACCGTACAGGAAATGTTGAGATCCCTCTTGGAAGCAAAAACACCCCCGTCTGGAAAGATGCCGGTGGTCATGGATCCCCACCTGACGGGTGTTTTCTCTCACGAAGCCTTCGGTCATGCAGCCGAGGGTGATCTGGTGGCAAGCGGCAACAGCTGTTTGAAAGGCAAGTTGGGAGAAAAGGTCGCCTCTGACATAGTCACCATAAAGGACGATCCCACTATGAACGGATACGGTAGTTTTCCCTTCGACGACGAAGGTACGAGAGCTCAAAATCGCATACTGGTCAAGGACGGTATCCTGAATGACTTTATATTGGATCGGGAAAATGCCTGGAAGTTGAATATGGAGTCAAACGGCGGGGCTAGAGCAGAGGATTTTAGGGTTAAGCCCCTGGTAAGGATGAGCAATACCATCATGGAGCCCGGAGACATGAGCTTCGAAGAACTAATCGAGGACATAGACAGAGGTATCTATGCCAAATCCACCAGCGGCGGCCAAGTCAGCACCGCCCAGGGGACCTTCCAGTTCAATGCCCAAGTGGCATATCTAATAGAGAACGGTGAGATATTAAAACCGTTAAGGAACGTCAGCTTTAACGGGTTCACCTTGGAAACACTTCAGAATATAGTAGGTATATCCGACCATAAAGATACTGGTATTGGGCACTGTGGTAAGGGTCAGAGTGCATCGGTTACCGACGGTGGAGCGGATGTACTGATATCCGAAGTCACGGTAGGTGGTAGAGAATGATAGAAGAAAGCGTTAAAACCGCCCTGGAATTTCTAAATACAAAGGGTTTGGAAGGAGATGCCTTTGGAATACGATCTAGAAAGGTTTCCTACAGCATAATGAACGGAGAAATATCCGATAGTACCCAGTATGAAGATATGGGCTTGGGTATACGTGTTTTAAATAATGGGAGACTCGGTTTTGGATACTGTGTGCCCGGAAAAGAAGAGATAGGTGTTAAAAGAGCGCTGGAACTGTCAAAACTCTCCCGTAAAATGGAGATATCTTTTCCTGATGAAAACGGTACGGCAGATGTTAAAACATTTGATTTAAAGGTCAAGGATGCAGTGGAAGAAGGAATCGGTATTGATTTAGCTCAGAATATGATAGAATCGGCATACTCTGTTGATAAAGACATAATTCCTACACGTGGTGAGATGTCACTGGGCTATGGTACAAAAATAGTTGGTAACACAAAGGGTGTTTTCGTGGCTCAAGACGCTACGATTATCGGAGGGGCGATAGCTGCCACCATTCCCGGTGAGAAAACGTCTTTAATGGCAGGTGAGGGCAGAAGTTCCAGAGAGCTCGATGTTAACTTTGAGGAAGTAGGTCTCAAGGCCGGTGAAAAAGTGGTCTCCATGAAAGTTAAAGAAACTATACCGGCCGGTGATATACCCGTGGTGATGAGTCCCGATGCTATAGGTATGCTCTTGTATTTTGGATTGATCCCCTCGTTCAACGGTGAAAACGTAAGGAAGGGGAAGTCGGTTTATCAAGGTAGGATGAACGAGAAGGTGGCCGGAGAGCATACAAGTATAATCGACGACCCTACATCTCATTGGGGCATAGGAAGCTTTCCCTTTGACGATGAGGGCGTGATCAGTTCGCCGGTACCTCTTGTTGAAGACGGACATCTTAAGAATTATCTATACGACCTGAAAGAAGCGGTAAACAGTGACAGTAAAACCACTGGCAATGGTGTGAGGGCATCTTTTAAATCCCCCCCTCAAATAGGTGATAGAAATATCATTATCGAAGGAAAGGATATTTCCTATGACTCTCTTGTTGAAGATAGGGTAATATTGGTGGATGGAGTAATGGGTGCCCATACATCTAATCCGGCCAGCGGTGATTTCAGCGTTGTAGCCAATCCTGTGTGGCTGGTGGAGAACGGAGTGAAAAAAGGGCGCTTAGATGGGTTGATGGTGTCCGGCAATTTGCCGGAGACTCTTCGCACCATGGAGCTAGGAGATGATTACAAAAAGATATATGCCAGCATAGGCTCAACCGCCGTTAAGATGGAACTACCGTCTATAAAGCTAACGGATGTTACAATCTCAGGTTAATGAACATGAAGGATATATTTCATAGATCAGTTGAAAAGAGCACGGTAGATTACGTGGAATTTAGATATCATTCCAGAGACCTTAAGCGTATTGAAGTGGTCAAAGGGGATGCCGAGGAGGTCCGTTCGTCCACATATGGTGGAATCGGTGTACGTGTGTTCTTCGACGGTGCTTGGGGGTTCAGCAGTACCAGTAAAACCGAAGAGAAGGAAATATGTACTATATTGGAGAGTGCGGAAAGTGCTGCTCGCTTTTCCGCCAAAAATAAAAAGGAAAAACCCCTCGGCCTGGGTGAGGTGATACCCGTTAGCGGTACTTACGAAGCGGACGTTAATGATAGTGTGACCGAATACAGCATAGAAGACAAGGTAACCCTCCTTGTCGAGCTCGATAAGGAGATCAGGAGTTATACGGATATCAACTCCGCCAAATGCCTGTGGAATGAGATGCAGGATGATAAAATCATGGTTAACAGCTTAGGTACTGAGGTTACCATACATGACGAAAAGGTGGAATTCTATGCCTCTGCCTATGGGGATTCTAAAGGCGAAAAGGTGGTGGGCATGGAAAGTAGCGGAGTAACCGGAGGTTGGAAGGACCTCTTTGCTCATAAATCACCGGTTGACATGGCTCGGAAAGCGGTCAAAACCGCTCAAATGCTCCTTAAAGCCAAACATCCAAAGGGCGGCAAGTCCAAGGTGATACTCAATCCTGAATTGGTTGGACTGATATCTCATGAAGCGATAGGGCATACCGTCGAGGCGGATTTCGTTCTTTCCGGTTCTATTGCACAGGGAAAAATAGGAGAACAAGTGGCCAGTGAATTGGTCACGATGGTGGACCACGGAATCGCGAGCCCCCACGCGGCCGGTTGGACACCGGTGGATGATGAGGGTACCCCGTCCCAGCGAACCGAGATAATCAAAAATGGAATATTGACCGGGTATCTATGTGATAGGGAGACCGGTGTACTTTTGAACGTCCCCCCTAAGGGCAATGCTAGAGCATTTGAATACTCAGATCCTCCCATAATACGCATGACCAATACCTTTATCGAGCCCGGAGATCACGGCGTAAGCGAAGTCATAGAGGAAACCAAAGAAGGCTTTTACCTGGAAGGTGCCATGGGCGGTCAAGCGGATGCAAACGCCGAATTCATGTTCGGGGTTGAAAAGGCATGGCGCATAGTCGATGGAGAGTTAACCGAACTTCTGCGGGGCGTGTCCATATCCGGATCAGGGTTCGATGTACTCAAAAGCGTGGATGCGGTGGGCGATAACTTTGAATTCAAGATGGGCTCCGGCTACTGCGGTAAAGGTCAGATGGCAAAGGTCGACGGCGGTGGACCACATCTGAGGTGTGAAGTAACCGTTGGCGGAAAACAGTGAAGGTGTAGGAACGATGTCTGAATTGTTGGAAATAGGCGAAAGAGTTCTGGAAAAGGCCGGTGGGAGTGACCAAATCGAGCTTTACATGGTCTCCGATAGGAACATAGAGGTGGTCATCCAAAGGGGTGAGATCACTCAGTCCAGTTCACATATGAAAGAACTGGTGGGCATCAGGGTATTACATAATGATCGTTTGGGCTTTTCCTCCGTCAATTCCTTTGATGAACCCATCATACTTGAAAAGGTTAAGGAAGCACGCAGACTGGCCAAATCAACCGTCCCTGACGAGAATAACGTCATCCCTTCTCCTGAAAATGTTTCATATCTGGAGGGATTGTATGATAAAAAAGTCTCGGATTTCAGCGTGGACGATGCTCTGAGATATGCCAAAAGATTACTAGATACGGCCATCGATATCGATCTAAGGTTCAGATTCAGTGATGGTTCTTTTTCTTCACACGATCTGGAACGAGGGGTGGTAAACTCATTTGGTATCGGAGAATGTGAAAAATCAAGCGTATTCTCATACATGGGCATGGGCATGGCCGTCGAAGGTGGCGAAATAACCAATTTTGATGTTAAGGCAGACGGTTCAAGGGATGTTCAAGGGATAGATGTGGAGAGGGTTGCCCAGGACTTGGTTGAGTCAACCGTTAGTACCCTGGGTGCAAGGAAGGGACAGAGCTTTCAGGGGACGGGGATACTGTCCCCCTACTGTTTGGGAACGATGATATTCATGGGCATGATATTACCTTTAAAGGGAAACAGGGTACTCAAAGGTATAAGTCCCTTTGCAGGTAAACTCGGAGAAAGGGTGGCATCCTTTGATTTCACCCTTTCCGATGATCCAGGACTAAAGGGCGAGCTGGGAAGCAGGTCGTTCGATAGGGAGGGACTGCCAACTCCAAAAATGACCCTTGTGAATAAGGGTGTGCTGCAGTCGTACCTTCACAACAGCTACACCGCCAAAGCCTTTAACGTACAACCGACCGGACATGCTTCGGGAGGACCTCGCACGGTGCCCGGAATAGACCCGTCTAATCTTCGTTTATCACCTGGAGATATCTCCCTGGAGTCGATGTTGGAACAGGTTGATAGGGGTGTACTGATCAACCGATTTTCGGGAGAGATAAACCCCGTGAGCGGAGATTTTTCAGGTGTGGTAAAGGGTGCAAAGATAATAGAAGATGGAGAAATAAAACACCCGTTGAAAAACATGATGGTGTCGGGGAACGTATTCCGTATGTTCAAGAATATTTCTGAAGTATCCTCGGAAACAAAAAAAATCACCTATTTGTGCATGGAACTACCGTCTGTACGGGCGGAAGAACTATCTTTTATATCGGGATGACGTATTGCAAAAATATAAATACTAAATATCTGTCCCTTTTATCAACCTAGGTGTTAAAGATGAATGGAATAGGATACGGCATAGTAGCTATATTGGCATCTTTGCTTGGCATGGTTTTGGCAGGATATTTTACCAAGTTCATTTCTAAGCAGGACTGCGGAACGAACCTGATGAAAAAGATTGCCGGCCAAGTGCAAGGAGGCGCTAAGACCTATTTGCATACCGAGTACAAATACATAGCCATCTTTGTTGCCATCGTGGCTATACTATTGGCAGGCAAGGATATCGCAGAAGGTAATGCGCCTTTTACTGCATTTGCTTTCCTCATAGGCGCTATATTATCCGCAACAGCGGGTTATCTAGGAATGATCACCGCAACCAATTCAAGCGCCCCGACCACCCAAGCCGCTAGAAAAAGTCTCGATAAATCTCTTAGAATTGCATTTAGAGGCGGGGCGGTTATGGGTATGTCCGTGGTAAGTTTGGGATTACTCGGGCTAAGTTCCGTACTTTTATTAACCGATTATTTTGTAGGGTTGGAGGACTCACTCACTTTCATTGCCGGTTTCGGCTTCGGTGCCAGTTCCATCGCACTATTTGCCCGTGTAGGCGGAGGTATTTACACTAAAGCCGCCGACGTGGGGGCGGACCTAGCCGGCAAAGTAGAAGCCGGCATAGCCGAGGACGACCCCAGGAACCCTGCGGTTATAGCCGATAACGTTGGAGATAACGTCGGTGATGTTGCAGGTATGGGTGCGGACCTTTACGAATCGTACACAAATTCAATAATCGCTGCGCTGACCCTGGGATGGATGGCATATGAAGGATCCGGAGTGACTCCCATATTGGAAGGCAGCCCTGTTGAAGGTATGGGCACCGAAATATTCGCCATCCCCCTTCTGATAGCTGCAGCCGGGATAATCGCTTCCATGGTAGCCATCTTTTTTGTTAAAACCGAAGAGGACGCCAGTCAGGAAGCCCTTCTCAATGCCCTGCGAAAAGGTACCTACGGAGCTGCGGTCATAGTAGCAATTTTTTCATTCTTGATCATTTACGCGTTAGCACCGGATAACCTCGGCATATTCGGCGCCGTGGTGGCCGGTCTTGTCGCCGGTTCGTTGATAGGGTATTTCACGGAGTACTACACGTCTGACAGGTACAAACCAACTAAAGATCTAGCTAAATCAACGGAAACCGGACCCGCTACCTTTGTTATACAGGGTATAGCTAGTGGTATGGAAAGTACCCTGTTTCCTGTAATCATAGTTTCTGCGGCGATCCTTACGTCGTTCTATTTCGCTGGACTTTACGGAGTGGCAATTTCAGCCATCGGCATGCTGTCAACGCTGGGAGTTACCCTATCTACCGATGCATACGGACCTGTGGCTGATAACGCCGGAGGCCTTGCGGAGATGAGCGGTTTGGACCCCAAGGTAAGAGAACGTACGGACGCTCTTGATTCCCTCGGTAATACCACCGCTGCCACAGGCAAAGGCTTCGCCATAGGATCGGCGGCGCTTACGGCGCTAACACTTACTGCGGCCTATGCGTCTCAAGTGGGATTAGAGGTCGGAGATTTCAGCATACTGGAGCCCTCTGTTTTGGTAGGTATTTTCTTGGGTTCCATGGTACCCTTCGTCTTCTGTGCCATCACCATGAAAGCTGTTGGCAAATCAGCCTTCGAGATTGTGAAGGAAGTAAGAAGACAGTTCAAACAGATCCCCGGCTTGATAGAGGGCAAGGCCGAGGCCGATTATCAACGTGTTATCAACCTGAGTACCGCATCCGCTCTCAAAGAGATGGTGATACCCGGAGTATTGGCTATAGTAGTACCAGTGGCAGTGGGGATGATCCTAGGCGCCGCCGCACTAGGTGGATTTTTAATAGCCGCGGTAGGCACAGGATTCGTTCTCGCAATAATGATGGCAAACGCCGGCGGTGCATGGGATAACGCCAAAAAGTACATAGAACAGGGACACCATGGTGGCAAAGGCTCGGATGCCCATAAAGCCGGGGTCGTCGGCGATACCGTTGGAGACCCTTTCAAGGATACTTCCGGACCTTCGTTGAACATACTTATCAAGCTCATGTCCGTAGTAGCATTGGTATTTGCAAGCGTGATTCCGGCTGCCGGATTGATTTAAACTGGTGAGACCACATGTACAAGATGGAGAAAAAACAGGATACTATACGAATACCCCCCCACATGCTGGATGAGGATTTAGATGCAGTTGCAAAAGAGATCGCGTGCGAAACTTTCGAGGGCAATCTCGAGGATGGCAATAAGTTGATAATCATGGCCACCAATATTCAGAGGATCGGGGACGGTAAGATAGTCCACGGCGATGGTGGTATATATCAACAGGTAAAGTACGATGCACTGGTATATCAACTTGAGGAACATGAGCTGATATATGGTTACGTGTGTGAGATACTGAAATTCGGTGCCTTTATACGATTTGGTCCGCTGGACGGCTTACTCCATATAAGCCAGATAATGAATGATAAGGTTGAAGTTGATATAGGTAGCCAGCGCCTTCATGGAAAAGAGCGCAAAAAGGAGATAGGTATCAACGACAAGCTGAGAGCCCGGATAGTTACCGTGAGTGTTAATGAACGGAGTCCAAGAGAGAGTAAGATAGGCTTGACCATGCGTCAGCCCGGTCTAGGCAAACTTGAATGGATCGAAGAAAAGTTGGAGGCGGAATCAGATGCCTAAAAAGATGAAAGCATGCAAAAGTTGCAATGCAGTCACTTCCGAGAACGAATGTCCGTTATGTGGGTCAGAAGTCACCAATGAATGGCAGGGATATCTTATAGTTTTAGAGTATGAGCATTCTGAATTGGCCCGTAAGATGGGTATAAAAACAAACGGCAAGTTCGCTTTGAAAGTGAGAGAATAGATGTCCATAACAGAAGACCTCAGACTTCCAAATGATCTTCGAGGCGCACTTAAGGGAACTTTAGGGCCGGTTGTTTCGGGCAAATTACCGGACAAATATTTAAAATATAGCCCTCTGGTAGCTGTGGGTGATTACGTCAACACAGTACTTTACGATCAGGGCATAGTTCCAGACATGGCTATAATAGACGGTAAAACTCACAGAGGAGAATATGAGGGAAAGATACCTGATTTTCACCATCGTATTGAAGTCAAAAACCCATCTGAGTTCATCACGGCAGAGGCGTGGAAAGCCGTTGAAAGAGGATTATCTTCGAAAGAGCCTTCGTTGATATTTGTTGACGGTGAAGAGGACCTCCTTTCCCTGACCGCCATAGTACTGTGTCCTGAGGGGGGAATTGTATTATATGGGATACCCTTTGAGGGAATGGTCGTCAATGTAGTTGACGAAGAAAAGAAGGAAAAGTCGTGGCAAGTAATAAATAGTATGGAAAAAGTGAACCAAGGTGGATAGAATGTCGGACATATCTATAGACATAGAAGAAGAAAAGGAGAACAAGCTCCTGAACAGAAGGGAGTTGGTACTTACAGTACACCATGACTTAGGGCCTACTCCTGACCGTGGTCAGATAAAAGCAGGCGTCGCTTCACTGACCGGTTTTGATAAGGGCCAAATAGTGGTGGATAGTGTCAACTCGGAATTCGGGCTTGGCAAAGCTAAAGTCTTAGCTAAATTGTACAATAATAAAGAAGATGCTATCAAATATGAGCGAAAGCATCAAATAACCCGAAATAAGCTGAAGGGATGATATAAATGCCCAAAAAAGACATGTATGAAATAAAAGACGGTAACTTGAAACGCTTGAGACGTAACTGTCCAAAATGCGGTGACGGGGTTTTTCTGGCAGTCCACAAGGACCGGGTATCCTGTGGAAAATGCGGTTACACCGAATTCAAAAACAAATAGGGCTCGTGGTGTAGCAATCCACATCACGTGCATGTGTGTGGACTACAATGGATATCACCGGGGCCTCCGGAGCCCCAAACCCGGGTTCGAAACCTGTTGAGGAAACCCCTCTCCAGCCGAAATTCCCGGCGAGTCCGCTCACGTTTTTTGATTATTCTCTTAAGTCTTCGAAAACAGGTTCCGAATATTCTGATGAGCATGTTTACAAATTTTCGATTTCTAACGGTTCAATTATGATTCATCTATAAGCCAAAATATTAAATAGATGGCTCAGGTTAAAGACGTATCCTTAACTAATGCAGGAGGAAATACATATGGATGATGAAAACACAGTGTATATCGGAAAGAAAGAAACCATGAACTATGTGATGGCAGTTGTTACCCAGTTTAACAGAGGCTCCGACGAAGTGGTTATAAAGGCCAGAGGACGATCTATCAGCAAAGCCGTCGATGTTGCAGAGATAACCAAGAACCGTTTCGTTCCAGAATCCTCTATATTAGATATAAAAACGGATACCGAAGAGATTGAGCGAGAAGGCGGAGATGGAACGGTAAACGTATCTTCTATGGAAATAACCATGAAACTGGGATGATCCTTTCGACAGATTCAAGGACATACTTTTAGAAAAAAGGTGCCCTTGAGACGAAAAGGTTTCATAAAATCCCTTTCATACCTTCTCTTTTGATAACACTGAAATAGCTTCGATAGGATATGGTCTTATGAGTGACATTGATGAACTGCAGGCGAAAGCGATCGAATTCAGAGATAAACGCAATTGGCAAAGATTTCACAATCCCAAAGATCTTTCGATATCCATATGTATAGAGGCTGCGGAATTGTTAGAACTATTTCAGTGGAATGACGGCAACGAGGTGTCAAAAGAACGTATGGGGGAGGAAATAGCGGATATTTTCATTTATCTACTATCCCTGGCGGATGTTACTGAGATCGATATTCCGCAGGCGGTTATGAACAAGATAGAAAAAAACAAGCTCAAATACCCACTGGAGGATTAGAAACGTTTTTAATCTCAATGGAGGTGAACAGTACAAATGGATAGAAAGGGTAGATTAGATGATGATATATTCGTTCCTGACAGAAAGACCATAGACGAGGTGTTCGATAAAAGTACTTTAGATGTACTGTATGACCTGATGGCACATGATCATATAGCCTATGTTGATTATCCCATATCTACGGGAAAAGAAGCGAAAGTTTTTCGTGCCTTAGCTCCCGATGATACACCTTTAGCAGTAAAAATAATGAGACTGAGCACATCGGTTTTCAAGGAATACAGGAAGTATATCGAAGGAGATTATCGGTTTAAAAAGGTGGGCAAAGGAAGAAGATTGATATACATGTGGACTAAAAAGGAGTATTCCAATCTCAAACGAATGCACAAGGCTTCGATTAAAGTACCCGAACCTATCACATTTTCTAAAAATGTGCTTGTAATGAGGCTCATAGAAGATCAAGGCGTGGCGGCGCCTATGTTAAAGGATGTAAAACTGAGCTCACATGACCTTTCCTACATATATGAAGAAATTCTAAAGGATTACAAAAGCATGGTAAATGACGTTCAACTGATCCATGGTGACCTTAGCGAATATAATATACTATTATCCCAGGGAGTTCCATACCTGATAGATGTTTCACAATCCGTGCCCACTAGTCATCCTATGGCCGATGAACTTTTCATGAGAGACGTTAATAACATCGAGAGATATTTTAAGAAATGCGGCATCGAGACATCCGAAGATATAATAATGGAAACCATTATGGGAGGTGATGATGAACATGCCTAGTATAAAGATTCCCAAGGAACGTATCGGAGTGTTGATAGGTGAAAACGGGCGTACTAAGGAAAAAATAGAAAAAAAAACAGGTGCACTCTTGGACATTGACTCGAACAGCGGAGTGGTGGATATAGATACTAGGAATGTCGATGATCCGGTTTTGACCCTTAAAGTGGAGGACATAGTAAAGGCCATCGGTCGTGGATTTAATCCTAAAAAATCACTTTTTTTGCTGAAAGACGATGCATATTTTGAGCTGATGGACATACGCTCGTACGTTGGAAAAAGTTCCAACGCCGTAAACCCACATATTGGAAGCCCACAGCGGATTTTCTCCATATTCTTCCTGATGTTCCATCACTGATTCTGCACCGGCGCGCCATTGCAC
>JAWOAU010000026.1:0-23715 GCA_046498385.1 Thermoplasmata archaeon
CCCTTTCGAAATACCTAATCACAGCCCTTGATATTCCGAAAAACCTAACACCTGCTGTGACAACGAAAAGATCTACAATCAGAGGACGCTGGGCAGCCCGTGAAATAAGATAACCCGAAGTGCTCATAAGTCCCATGCCCGCCAAAATAGTACAGACAGCCAGTATCAATGCCCCGGCAAACTGCAGTTTATGTGCTGATATGTAGTTTACTAATTTACCTGTCATGATTGTCTTTTTGAGGCAGATTCCCTCATTGTCGATAAATATCCTGCATAAATACCGTTTTGACTGATCAATTCTGAATGTTTTTATGATAGTGGCAAATGAATACGATGGCGCGTACTGGGTAAAGGATGTTTATGAGATACGAATCGAGTAAAACCATGATCGAGGTGGAGAATTTATCGGTAAGATACCCAAGCAGGGACGAGTATTCTATCCGGAACATATCTTTCTCTGTAAGAAAGGGTGAGTTCATATGGTTATCTGGAGACAGTGCTTCCGGTAAATCGACTTTGATGAACTGCCTGTGTGGTTTCATACCGCAGATAATCCCGGCTGAAGTTGAAGGCACCATTAAGTTGAACGGTCGGGGAGGCATGAACACTCTTCAGCTGGCACGGCAGATAAGCATGGTACATCAGGACCCTGAATCTCAGTTTTGTACTGAGCACGTGGAGGATGAGATAGCTTTTGGGCTTGAGAATAGATGCATCTCCAGGAGAAAGATAAGTAAAAGGATCAAAACCACGTTGAGGGACCTTAACTGCAGTGAACTCCGCCATCGAAAATTATCTACCCTTTCAGGCGGTGAAAAACAGAAGATAGCTATTGCATCGATGTTGGTGTTAAATCCAAGGGTATTGATATTAGACGAGCCTACTTCAAACCTTGATCCTGAATCCATGGAAGAGGTGCTGAGAGCTATAGAGGAGGTACGTAGGAAGAGCAAATCCCTCTCGTTGATACTTGCCGAGCATAGGGTAAAGAGGTTGGTGGATTATGTAGATAGGGTGATCAGGTTAGAGAGCGGTGAACTCACGGAAGATTTTCACAGCTTTCAGGAGCTAACACCCCAAGAAAAAGAAAAACTATCGGATTATTCATATCCGGACTATAAAAGAGGAACAAAAGAAAAAGGGCGCTCCGTATTAAAAATAGATAAACTTGATTATACAATAAACGGTACGGAGGTACTAGATAACATAAATTTAGATGTCAAACAGGGTGAAATAATCGCTCTTATGGGCAAAAACGGTTCCGGGAAAACTACGTTGATCAAGCATATTTCAGGTCTCATAGAAGTACAGAAGGGCGATATCAAAGTATTTCAAGTAAATATGAATGATTCTAACAGAATCCCTCCATGGAAACTCGGTAAAAAAATCGGATATGTTTTTCAAAATCCCAACCACCAGTTATTCGAGAATACAGTAAAAGGCGAGATGATGTTCGCACCGATCAACTTTTCAAGAGGCCTCAAGAACACCGAGAAACGGCTCAAAGATATAACCAAGGAACCGTGTGTGGAGGAAACGACACATCCCCACAACCTGAGCTTCGGTCAAAAAAGGAGGTTGAACGTGTACTCCTCGTCACTACATGGACCAGAGGTAATGATCATCGACGAACCTTTTTCAGGCCAGGACCACAAAAACGCTCTTTTGATGGCGGAGATTATGGACTCATTTTGGAGGTGTGGAAAAACACTGATAATCGTCACCCATGATAGCGAATTTGCTGATAAATTCTGCACTAGGACCGTTGTGATGAGAGATGGTAAGGTAGTTTATGATGGGGTGCCTGATAAAGCAAAACACCCGGAGGTGAAAATAGATGCAAAATCAAATCAACCCGGTAGCTAAGCTGTTTGCTCTTGTCTTAGGCGCAGGCATGGTTTTTTTGGTTGATTCAGTGTGGATTTTATTGTGTTTTGTGTTGTTATTGGTGCTGTTGAAGTTGATATACGGAATAAAAGGACGTTTTGGTAGGAGCATATTGGCACTTGTTGCAGCCATACTCTTCGCACAGATCGTATTCGTACCGGAGGGAGAACCGTTGGCGAATCTATGGCTCTTCGAAATCACGAGAGGTAGTGTGGTAAACGGTTTTCTGATATCCGGTAGATTTTTCTCTCTTATCACAATATCATGGATATTCGTGGGCACCACCGAACCCAGGGACCTGTCTTCTGGGTTGGCTAACATCGGGGTGCCGTACCGCTACAGTTTTCTACTGATACTAGCTATGAGATTCGCACCCATATTCCAATTTGAACTATCAAATGTCCAGCAGGCCCAGACGATAAGAGGATTGAAAATAGATAAAAACATAAATGGATTGATAAGCTCGGTAAGGTACACAACTATGCCACTGTTGTTTTCTGCGATGTCAAAGGTGAATACACTGTCCTCATCCATGGAGGGCAGGGGGTTCGGTATGTACAGAAAGAAAACATTTTTACACCCCGTCAGATTTACTTTTTGGGACTTTGCCTTTGTGGTCACCCTGTTAATATTCAGTTCTGAAATATATTATTTAACCCTTCTTCTTTGATTTTCTCGGACCACCTTTTCATTTTCTTACCTGTAGAACCGTACTTTGAGTAATGACGCATTGACCCCACCACACTTGCGGTTACGTCCCTCCTACTTAGATCGCTGTTGAAAAAGTATTCGTCTATAAAGTATTCTGCAAAGGTGAAGTTCTCTTTTGTAAATGAAGGTTCCATCCTGAGAATAGATGTACACATATCTCCTATATCTCGTAGATAGTCCCCACCAGATTCTTCGAAATCGATTCCGTATATACGTGAATCACACTGTATAAAATTGGCCAGTATACAGTCCCCTCTGCTTTTCTTGTAATTAAACGAGCGGTGAAAATGATCCAGCCAAGCGGCGATCTGAGATAGCATTCTCTTTATCTTTTCTTTCCCCTCTGAATCAAATAAGATTTTACAGTTTGAACCGGGGATGTACTCCAGTATCAAAGTATCTTTTTTCCTTTCAATGACTACCGGAGCACCGATCTCAATTTTAGAGCATTCATTCAAAATAGTTTCTTCCACCAGGAGGCCATGGATGAATTCCTCGCTGTATTTTTTAATGATATAATACTCTCCCTTGCATTCAACTCTGTGTACGGTGTTCTTTTTACTGCCGTATGTATCAATGATTTTACAATTATAGGGCTCCGATTTCATAGATTAGCATAGACAACGAGGTATTTGTATGTTCACGCATTTTGTTCCATTAATGTTAAATACACATTAAATCATAGGCATCTATAGGTGTAAATTATGGGAGAAGACCCGAACGTAGGCATCACAGAGAGAGTTAAGGGCTATTTCAGAACGAAGGCTATACTTCCCTCTGATAAGGTTGACCAATTCATCACGGGCCACCTTCCCGAGTATGTGGAAGAGTACAAACTAGCTCGACGTTCCGACCTACAAGGAGTTGATAAAAAGGTAGAAGGATTCCTTGAGGAAGTGAATGATATGCAGGCGTGGAAAAAAGATACAGAAAAACGTTTGGATGACACAAGATATAAAATCAAAAGACTGGAAAGGATGTACGGATCAAAGGAGGACTAGATTATGGCCGAAGTTATTGTTGGATTGATAATATTCGTCATCATACTTATCACGCTCTATATATACTTTAGACACCGTGCTAGGAGCCAAGCTCTTGAAAAAATGTACGGCCATGTTCCTAGTCATGCGGAGCTTTATTTTGAGGAGTATTTCGATGAAATAGTGGAGAATTGGGACTTGGTGGATAAAGATAAAGCACAGGAATGGGCTGGAAATATGGATAAAAGATTAAACGAGATATCTTCGCAAATCTCATCGCTCAAAAAGAGAAAAGATAGGATCGATAATGATTTAGATGGTATAGAGGAAAGGATCGAATTTATTGAGAGCTCATGGAAAAACAAGGTGTGATAAAATGTGGTTAGTAGCGACAATTATTTCTGATAATTTCATGAACATCTTTTACGTCATTGCCATTATAATCATCCTATACATAGTTGGCAGGGTTGTGATGACCCACGAAAAAGAGAAGATGCGGTTGAAAAGTGCGGACCTGCGTTTAAAGGCCAAGAAGATGGATATGCTTGAGAAAGAGCAATATATAAAGGGGTTAAAGGAAGCCTCCATGGTTCTTAAAGATGACGAAAAAACCAGGATAGACGAGATTGAGAGAGATAAAGCGATCCTTTCAAGGCGGAGCCTCGCCTTGATGGATGAGATAGAACAGAGGATGCAAAGATTGGAAAGGGGTGCGGATAATGCCAAACTTCTTAAAACCTTGAAAGAGATTAATGAAACAGAAGATGAATTGTTTGGAAAAGAAGGGGGTAAAAAATAATGGAAGAATATGCCGAGGGATATGAAAAAAAGAAAGAAAGTATACTGGACAGCATCCAGGACTTACTATTCCCTGGAGAAATGGAGATCGAAGGAACGGGATACGAACGCAGCGTTTTGGATAGACGAATAGAAAAGTACCTAGACAAACACTTTGACGAATACATCCAGGAGTACGATTTGGTAAGGGAATTGGACCTAGAGGTATACGAAGAGAAATACATTGAGATTGTAGACGGTATTGAGGAAATAAAGGAATTTCAGAAGGATGTTGACTCACAGGTATCGGAATTTAAAAGACGTTTGGCCAGTATGGAAAAGATGTTATAGGTGGTGTTAATCTGGGCAACAGAGCAAGGCTGAAAAAAGTAATCAACAGCTACGTATTGGCACAGGAGGACGACCACTACAAACGCTTAAAACTGCTGCAGCGATACCTTAAAGTCAGAGGTATAGCCGACCTCAGTCTTGACGAACTTAAAGTGTATATCAGAAAAATGAATAGGACTTCTGATAGAAAGAGTAGGCTAATTACCATGGAAGCACTGCTTTTTACAAAGGAGCGAACACCAAAAGAGAACCGTTTTGGCTCCCCGTTTTGTAAGAAATGTTACATGTATAAAGATTATGAAAAAGAATGCCCCTACTGCGGGAGCCTTGAATTGACGCGTTGAGTGATAATATGGACACGATACTGTATTCAGATATAATCCGAAAACCTGTGGAGTTGCCGAATAAAAAGGCGAAGTCAAAGCTGGTAGAGATAGTTGCTTACCAGGGTGAAAGACATTGGTATGCCGAAGAGGTAATGATTGAATCCGGGTTCATAGACAAAGAGGGTGCTTATTATCCCGTATCCGCCGTTAAAGATATAGGTGGAGATGGGGCAATACTGTTAAAACCAAAAAGGCCTGGAAAGTTCGATCCTAAAAAAACTGATTCATTCATTCTTTCGACATTGTTAAAGAAAATGGTAGTGGATAACTCCGGAGAAGAACTCGGACGGGTCTATGATTTTGAAATATACATCGGCAGAACTCCCTGGATTGTTTGGAAAATAATGGTCAATCCTACCGGCCTCAAGCCGACCAAGAAAAGACTGAGGGTCCCCTCGGATAATGTATCGGAGATGACCGCCAACAAGATAATTCTAAAATAGATGAGAACATGAATCAATGGATTATTTTTCTAGGGTTAATAATCGTTTTCTTCGCCATCATGGTTTTCTTTTACCTCCGAAAGAAGGATATAAAAAAGAAAGAAGTGTCAAAGGGGGATGACGAAGTTACACAGATGACACATGAAATAAGGTATAGGTTGCACGAAGTAAGGTACAAGAGGCCAAGGCAAATAAAGATAAACCTTGAGGAAAAAAACAGGATATGATTTGTCAGTTTCGTCATATCTATGTCTGACGGATAGGAGGGACGAGAAGTTTTTCAGTGGACATCTTTAAAATAGTTCCAGCTTCCCAGGTAGTTGTACTTCACTGCCTTTTCATCCTAGGATATCTAATATCAATAACGTCTTGAAGGGCTCAAAGAGGGCGGAAATTTTAAATTGGATGGTATCGATTACTATAATGTCAGACAATGAAGAGGATTAACCATGTGTAAGTACCTATATGGAACGGATAAATATGAAGGGGGAAGGTGTGCTCATCCCAGCAATCTTTCCATAGCTTGTGTGGGAGAAGATTCTTGCAGATTGATGAGCAGTGATGTGGATATGCTGGAAGTAGATGAAAAGGAATATACGGATAATACAGGCGAGAACTGTCCCAACACGACCTGTGGTATCTACTGTCAAAAATATCAACGATTCTATTGTGCAGGTGAGGAAAACTGTCAGACAGAAGACGAATACAAAAAGCACATGAATATGTACAGCGGTCTGTGAATTAATTAGATTCCAGGTCCTCTCCACCGGAGAAAAGGTCCTGAGCGGTCGCGTAAATATCTTCCAATCCCTGCCATTCAAAGGCAGATACAGGTGTGATAGACTTTGTAAAGGATATTCCCTGAAGACCCCTAATAAGCTCTATACTCAGTTCTTTTTCCATGGATTCCATGGATATCAAATCCGACTCAAGAGCATCTATGTCTTCAGACCACATTTGGATTTTCTTAATATCTGACTTCGACAATATATCCGATTTACCTAATATTGACATATACGGAACTTGGAAACGATAATGGATAGTTGATGAAAGAAGCAGCAGAGACATGTATCCCGTCGGTTGTTTGGAGAGTATCGGATCGAAGATGAATACGAACATGCTCTTTTTTTCCCCCAAGGCTCTAACCAGTTCCTGGCTGGACATTCGGAAATTAAAAAGCTCGATCTGCCCTGGAGTATCGATTAAAAAGTAATCACAGGAATAGGTATCCATCACTTCACGTATATCCAAGGCGTTCATGGCGATCATGTCGGCAGACACGATCTGAGCACCGTTGGGGCCCAAACCATGTTCCTTCATGACCGCTTGCAGGGATATCCAGTCCATTATATCTATATCCGGGTCGTAGGGTATATTTTCAGCGCCAGGGTCAAGATTGATGGTAACCGGGCTGAATCCGTGCCTTTCCATCCAAAGTTTAAACTCCTTTACAAGTGTACTCTTGCCTGAACCGGCTGTTCCTACGAAGTAAATGTTGATTGCCATTTTATCACATTATCCCGGTAGTGTTGCCAGGAGGACGGTGATTTCTTCATCTGCCTCCTCCTCCTCCTTAAGCTCTTCTAGCTGTTTTGTAGCATCGGAGAAGATCTTACTTAATTTTTCAATATTTTCTTTAGTAAGGGGAACTTTCTCGTAAGACACCCACCCGACTTCACTTTCGATTCTTTTTCTTTTTTGTATATATTTGATCCCTCTGTTTACCATTCCTTTGATTGTTCCTAGAGCTGCGAGTTTGTAGTTCTTTTTTTGTTTAAGGGTAAGGTCATCCCATACTGCGGACGAGTCTAACCATTCCTCTTCTACAGCGTAATAACGTTTCATCAGATTTCCGCACATCTCCTCTCTACTTATATGTATAAGTCCGGCGTCCAGGAGTTTATGTATATGATGGTAAACGGTTTGAGGGGTGATGCCTATTTCCTCAGCCAGTTCGGATATGGATCTCTCTCCCTCTAACAGCAGTGCCATCACCTGCAAACGAGAGGCGTTAGAAAGAGTTTTTATTTGATTCACGGTCGGTTTCAATTCTTCGGGCATATGCTCACCTTACGATACTATCTTAACGGTAAGAAGACATCGAAATATTTAAATATTACCCCTGCTCTCTATTCATTAAGACGCCATCATAACGTTAAGGTCATATTAAAACGAAAAGAGGTGGTAAAAATGGAAAAATACGATAGGAATCCAAGAAGCAATCCGTGGGTGTTTAGACAACTGCAGTACGGAACCCCTCAGTAAGGGTTCGAGGTGGACACCTGCGCAAACTCCCTTCCTCTATATTTTCCTTGATTTCCTTTCTCAGAACTCATAGGGCATCTCACTGGTTTTCACCTCGATAATCTTTTTTTCATCATCGAAAGTATAATCAAGGCCTCTCTTTATACGTCTAGTATTATTAGGATTTTGAGGTTTTGGAGGGGAAACAAAAAAATACAATCCCGTTATATACCTCTTTTAAAAGTGATTAGAATGCAGATACCATCGGGAAAGACTATAAGGACGGAATTCGGGAGCAAGGGCGTATTAGAAGAGTTTTTCGAGGAGTTTTCAAATAAATCGATGGAAGGATATATCCAAACCAGCCTTACAAAGGATTCCCGGCGGAACATAGGCAGGATATTCTTTGAAAAAGGAAAACCTGTAGCTTCCATTTGGCATGGAGATAAAGATATGTTCGGTAAAGAGTCATTCAGAAAAATAGTTGTGGATACTCTAGATGAGGATTGCTTACTTGAAATGCACTCTTATTCCTACAGATCTTCGTCTATATCCTTGGAACACATACTCAAGAACAAGGAGAAATGGTTCCTTCCCGATGAGTTCAATCTCTCCCTGGAGATTGACCGGTCGATACGGAGGTACAAAGGAGACGGCAACTCAGATGCACCCCCGTTAAAAGTAAATAACCTTGACATCCCGTCCTCGGATATTGATATCGATCTAGGGACAATGGAAGAAAGACCGATTCAGGTATTTTCAGGTGAAGATGATATAGTTGAAAGGGCTGAAAAAAGATTGAAAAAAATGAAGGAAGGAAAATTGAAAGATGAATTAAGGGACATGAAGAAATCACTAGACCAAAGACATAGTGAACTCAGAGAAAAGGAAAATCAATTACAGGATTGGGCGGACAAGCTTTCCAAAAAAGAAGAGGAAGTAAAGAGCAGGGCTAAGGAAGTAAAAAAAGAGATGGCGGAGGTAAGGAGGATATGGGGAGAGATGCGAACGGAGGGAAATAGGATATCGAAGGCCAGGGATGAATTAGAAAACAAGATCAGCGAGCAGATGACTAGAGAAGAGAATTTGATGGAAAAGGAGAGAAATCTGAGAGAACTTAAAAGAGATCTTGAACAATGGGAGTCAGATATCAAAGCAAGGTCTTCTAAATTAGGGGTGATGGAAGAGGAGTTGAGTAGTTGGAAGAGGGACCTGTCGAAAAGGGAAAAGCGATTGGACAGTATGGAAAATGAGATAGAACAGAGGGAGGAAACCGTCTTTGAAACGGAATTGGAGATGGAGGAATTAGAGAAGGAACTACAGGCGAAAAGGGGGGAAGTGAAAGAAGCCGAACAGAGTATTAAGAAGATAAGAGATGACATTGAGAACAAAGAAAGGGAGTTAAAACTTAAAGAAGAGGAATTAGAGTTGAAGGAGGAAAATCTTTTCAATCGTGAAAAAAAGTTGGCCAAAGAGGAATCCAAGGTGAACGAGCTAAAGGAGGGATTGAGGTCTGATCGGGAATCGGTAAAGCGGATGAAAAAAGAATTGATGGACAAAAAAGATGATCTAGCTAAAAGGGAAACCCATGTCGAAGAGATGGAGAAACAACTATCTGAACGTGAAAAAAAGTTGGATGAAAAACAATCGGAGATAGATGAACGTGTCATCACACTGAATGAGAGAGACCTTGAATTAACAAAGCGTGATAGCCGTTTGGATGATAAGGCCGATAATATCATTTCCGCAGAGGAAGAGTTAGAAGACGAGAAAGATCGGTTGACCGAACGACAGGATTCACTGGACCGAAAGGAAAGGGAATTAGAAAAAAAGGGAGAGGAATTGAAGGAAAGGGAAAGGAAGATGAAAAAAGAATCTCAAGAACGGACTATGGAACTTGATGCAAGGGAAGAGGAACTAGAACATATGAAAAAGAGTCTCAATGGTAAGAAGGGTGCCCTACAGCGAAAAGAAAATCTCCTAGAAGAAAAAGAAAAAGAGTTGAATGAATGGGAAGAGGATATCAACGCGAAAGAGGCCGAAATATCTACCAGTGCGGATGAATTTGATGATAAGTTAAAAGAACTTGAGGACGAAAGGCAGAAATTGATGGAAGAGATAGACGAGGAAAGAAAGGACCTTAAAAAAGAGAAAAAAGATATTCTAGAGAAAAAGGAGCAGCTTGACGAGGAGAGAAAGGAAATTCTTGAAAAGCAAGAAAAACTCAAGACCAAGTTCACAGATATTTTGGATGAAAAGGAAGGGTTAGATGACAGAGAAAGTGCTCTCGTAGAGAAAGAGAGTGCGCTGTTGGAACGGGAAGAGTCTTTGATGGGCAAGGAAAACGGATTCGATGCTAGAGAAAAAGATATAAAGCGAAGAGAGAAGGAGCTGGGAGAGAAGGAAAAACGATTGGAAAAGAGGGAAGAAAACTTAGAGACAAGAGAAGCTCAAATAAAGGCAAAGGAGGAAATATTCTCCGAGAAAAAGAAATCTCTAGATGAGATCAAGAGAGGGCTTGATGAATTATAACCCCTATCCCATTAACTCCGCCATTATCGCTTTCTGTGCGTGTAACCTGTTTTCAGCTTGATCGAAGACCACCGAGTGCGGGCCGTCCAATACCGAAGCGGATATTTCAACACCTCTATGGGCCGGTAGACAGTGCATAACTATTACCTCGTCCGATGCAAGAGACACCAACTTGTCGTCGACCATGAAACCTTCAAAATCTTTCAACCGGCGGTCCTTTTCGTCTTCGTCACCCATGGATATCCACACATCGGTGTAGATAATGGTCGCATTTTTTACCGCTTCTTCAGGAATATTGCTCAAAGAGATCACTGCACCGTTTTTTTTGCCGATGTCTCGGGCCTTTTCAAATATTTCCTGATTAGGTTCATATCCTCGAGGTGTGCAGGCGGTAACATCTATACCGACTACGGCCCCTCCAAGCAGGAGAGAGTGGCAAACGTTATTACCGTCTCCGATATAAACTAGGCGCTGGTTTTCAAAACTCCGTTTTTTCTCCTTTATGGTGAGTAGGTCCGCCATTATCTGACAGGGATGCTCTATATCGTCTAAGCCGTTTATAACTGGTATAGAAGCATTTTTTGCAAGTTCCACCATCATTTCATTCTTAAAGGCCCTGTACATTATGCCGTTAACATACCGACTAAGTACCTTTGCAGTATCTGCTATAGTTTCTCCTCTTCCGAGCTGCAGGTCATTCGGGCTGAGGTAAAGGGCGTGTCCGCCGAGTTGGGTCATACCCACCTCGAACGATATCCGTGTACGGGTACTAGGTTTTTCGAATATCATTCCAAGACTTTTTCCCTTTAAAGGTGTAAAGAGCTCGCCGTTGTTGTATTTCTTCTTTATCTCTCCCGCTATTCTTAACAGATCCGTAATTCTGTCTTCGATGTCCAAAATAGATATTATATCTTTTTCCATTTTATCACCCATAGGCACCGTCTGTCAATCTTTTCATTAGGGATACGTAAAGCTCGCTGGTCTTGTTCACCATATCTTCGGGTAAAGGAGGTATAGGAGGTTCGTCTTCCCCTTTATCCCGGGCATCCATTAACTCTTGGTGATAGCCGATATCGCGATAATACTTTCTTACGAACTCCTTACTCTTTTCAACGAATTGCCCGTTCTTGTAATCCTTTATCTCCCAGAATCTATCTTCATCCGCGGTTCCAAAGGTATCCACCAACATCAATTCCCGGTTCTCGTCCATGGCAAACTCCTTTTTACCGTCAACATGTAAAAGGCCGTTCTTTTCCACAGTTTTCTCCATCATGATATCAATGTTCATCACCGCTTCTTCAATCTTTTTCAGTTCGTCTTCCGATAAGGAGGATATATTCTTTGCCTCTTCTCGAGTCAAAGGGCGATCGAATGCTTCGAGTTTTGTTGTCATCTCGAAGAATGGTTCAGGGAGCTTTTGTCCGTAAACCGGTTTTTCTGTAAAGCCTAATTTCCGATAGTCCACGTCGCCTCTATTTATACGGTCTAATAGGGATCCTGCTACATAGTATCTGCTGATGAACTCTAAAGGTATCAAAAAGTTGGAGGTATCGGGGCCTATCTTTTCGTAATCTAAGATGACATCTACTTTTTTAACTATCATGTGCTCGTCATCTTCTCTCTTAATGAAGTGGGTGTTGATTTGGAGTTCAGACTCGGTTCTTTTAAACCAATAGGTTGAAGTTTTGCAAAGACTTTCTCCTTTCCGGGGTATATCGTTGGATATCACTTTATCAAAAACGGATATGTTATCGGTGAAGAAGAACTTCAATAGATCGTCTCCGATGTCGTAAACTTCTTTTACCTTGCCTTTACGTATCAATCTTTTCATTTGGTAGCACCCGATCTTTATTGAACAGAATAAGTTCAATATTTAAGGTTTGTGTAAATTCATACTGGCTTAGTAGGAATTACTCAGATATATCTCGGCTTTTTTAAGAACATTTCTAGCATTTTGAAAAGTTAGTCTATCTAGGGCGTTATAATAATTTAACCATGCGTACCCCTGATGTTCTTTGGATATGGAAATCTTTCTAGTTTCCGTGTTTCCAAGGAGGTAAAATACCTCTTTGTGAGATATATCTCTACCTTTCTGATATATGTAATCAATTCTATTCATGAAATTTTGCATCAGCTCAACTTCTTTTGCATGTATACCAGTCTCCTCACGAAGTTCTCTCAAAGCGGTCTCTCGAATACTCTCACCAGGCTCCACGTGCCCTTTTGGATAATCCCAATGACCTGCGGGATAGTGGAGTAGGAGATATTTTCTTTTGTTATTTTCCGTTCTAAACAATATTATGCCGGCAGATCTTTCGTCCATGTAATTTACCCGTAGATGGGGGGGTGTGCGCTTCTGTGCTTCATTTCGTCGTGGACTTTTTGGGTCTTATCAGCAAGCTGGGAGTATTGTTCTTCAAGTTGCTCCGCGCTCTCCAGCAGAGATGAGGTTTCCACTTCGATTTCACAGTAATCTGCGAACTTATCAAGTAGTGCGGCAGACGCCCGGGGATCTGGCATCTGAACATTACTTTCCGCCAACATAGCTATGGCTTCCAGCTTCATTTCATGCGCATAAAGAAGTAGTGCGCTGGCGATACCGGATATTGCCCCTCTTTGTATCAAGTCAACGTTGAGTTTTCTTGCCTGCTTTTCGGCGGAATGAGAACTTATAGCGCCCCATATTTTTTTACCATCTGAATCCTCTACCTCGGGCAGCCCATCAAAGATTATGACTTCTTTTATCCCTTGTTCTGTCGCCCAATCGATTATTGTCTCTGCCATGGAGAAAGATAACTCAGAAGGTATGACCATGTCTGACTTAACAAGTAAAAAACTCTTTCCGGCAAAGAATCGAACCGGTCTTCGGGGTATACCGTCAAAGATGACCGCAGTCGGTGGAAAATCATCACAGTGAATGGATGCCACCTCATGAAGTGGTAACGAATTTATTAGATATTCCGAGGCCATACCACCTATCAGGCCAATGCCCGGAAATCCCGCCACCAGGGTTTCTACATCGGGTAAAGAATCTTCTATTATTATTTTGTAATCTTCTTTTCTCATTTTAACACTAACCTTTTCTCGTTTAACAGGGTAATCAATGTACACATATAATAGTATTGTGAGATTTTAGAACCTTTAAATTCTAGTCGACGGCACTAAAAGATATATATATATCCTAGATGATTAGAGATTATATAAGATACGTCAGACAAGGAGGATAAAGGATATGAAAAATAATAGGATAATATGTATGGCCCTCGTGGTGTTATTACTGATATCGATTGCAGGAGTATTCTTCACCGCAGGGGTAAGAGGGCAAGAACATAGTGGTGTAATCTATACCACGAACGAGGAACGTACCCTAAAAAACGATTTTTTCCAGGGGAATGCTCTAGTCTATTTCACCATCGAGATCAGCCCACCTGAAGAAACAGATGTAATTATCCGTTTGAGAGATGATGATTATTCCCTTGTAGACAGCTTGACAGTTACCACCTCCGATTCCGGAGCGTATATCAGTGCCGACCATGGAGTCTCTTTTGATATGATTGGCCAGGCGGTAGGAACATACCATTTGAACTTAACGGCAGATGGAGCACTCATCGACAGTCATGAGATAGAAATTTATGACGAGCAGGATTTCACACAACTATCAACGGTGATGACGACTGATGAAAACTTCCAGGAACGAGATTTTTTCCCCGTTGGAGAGGAGATATTCTTTAAGGCCGACATAAAGGATCAACACGGATGGCCTCCGGCAGGCTTTTTAGATTCTGTAAATGTTTATGTAGAACATGATGGAGAAACAGGTCACAAAGGCTTGTACTTCATAGAGGCCGACGGAACGGTCACCGGAAGCTTTTGGGAGAACAGGGCCGGAGACTGTATATTGATCATCCGAGGTGATGATGATGTGGAGTATGCTCGATATTCATTTACCATCATGCAGATGACTATATCCATCTATCCTGACAGATCTCTTTATACCCAAGGACAGACCATAGAGATACGCATCGAAAGTAACTACCCCGAAAATATAGATGTGGCAATCGTTAACAGTACTACAGAGCCATTTAGATATATGAGAGATGGTGAGTGGGCCGACCAAAGCTTCACTAATGAGATATGGGCTGCCGAGTACAGTATACCCCATGACGAAGCGGACGGTGAATATTTCATCACCGTTACCGCAGCGGGGGAGGATACTATAATGTCCTGGGAGAGCTTCAGCATAAAAAGGTACTCTTTGATGGCTGATACAGATAAGAGAGTATATCTTCCAGGCGAACAAGTGGATGTAAATTACCTCATAACCACCCATCTAAACGGCTCAGGAGCTACCGGTGTTGATGTGGAATGGATGGTTGGGTACCTTGACGAAGACAATGATTGGAACACCTTTAAAGATACTGCAGATCACGGATTCTTTAACTTCTGGTTACCAGATGATGTAAGGTTACACAGTGAGTTTGTGATTACCATGTGGGCTAACGATACCGCGGAGGGTTATGAAGATACTTTTACATTGGCAAAATACTGCGGCCGCGTAGAGGCCCATATGGAACTGAATAAGTACACATATCTACAGGGTGAAAATGTCTACATAGACGTGCGTACTTTTGCGAGAGCCATGGGAGTACAGTCCGCGACAGGTCCGATGGACGTGGAAGTATCGTTGATAAGAGACGGTGAGACGGTGACCGGATATACATATAACTTAGCCACGGATGAATTCGGTCAAGTCAGTCATTATATAAATATGTCACAGGACCTTGAAACGGGAATATACAGCATCGTAGTAAATGCCACATGGGAAGATCAATGGGATGTTAAAGAAACGGAATTTGAGCTCATAGACGAAAGCCAAAGGCTTATAGTACATCTGGAAAGCGATAGAGGAAGTGCGTATTATCCCGGAGAGACCGTTAATGTGAGCTACTGGATAACACACGTAGGTGATATAGTCGACCATGCCAATGTGAGATACAAGGTGTATTCAGAGGAAGGTGTTTATGGATCTGGCTTTGGCAACGATGGCTTTATCAACTTCCAGATTCCAGATGACTTCAGCCAAGATTTGAACCTATGGCTAGAGGTTATCGCAGCCGTAGATCAGGATATCACAGGCACAAGTACGATTGACATACCCGTATCTCTCGGAAGAATTTTCTTGAATCCTAGTCAGTGGAATTATAGGGCTGAAGACCAAATATCCTTCGAATACATTTTGGTAGGGTTACAGGAAGAAAATGTCGAAGATGTTGAATATCAAATACAGGACCAGAATGAAGATGTGATCGAAGTAGGAAGTCCAACGGATAATAGTTTTGATTTCAACGTCCCCGAGAGGCCGAGAGACCTCTATACAGTGAGTGTTTCCGTTGTAACCTTTGATGGAATCAGATTGAAACAGGTCGAAACCGTTAGGAAAATTATTGGATTTAAAGTGGAGGTAACTGTTGAGACTTCCTCGAGTTACACCACCGATGTTTACAGCCCCGATCAGGAGATCACGGTGAGGTATAAGCTGGTATCAGAGGACGGAAGACCTCTGCCGGAATACGCTGTGGTCACTTATGTATTAGGAGATGACTATGGCGAGTTCGGTTCAATGGATTCCGAAGGAACATTTACTTTCGAGGTACCTGAAGCCTCCGATGGAGTTTATCCCCTCGTTGTAACGGTAAACGGTTACGACGGTTACAAGACAATCGAGATTCAGAACAACCCTTCATGGATGAACAGACGTATCGTGGGAGGGTTAGGAGCCTTTGGCCTCATAATACTGATTTTCCTGATAATCGCTTTATTGGTCGGCGGCTACTCCTTTTACCATCTGTTCCTTTCGGAAAAGGAATTTGGCTTGAAAAGGGAGAAGATCAAGCCTGAAGAAGATATCGAGGAAGATACTCCCGATGTCGTTATAGAAGATGGCGAACCTGAACCGGAAGACACCTGGCATGAGGACTCCCAAATAGAGCCGGAACACGATGACTGGTGATAAACTACAAACCCCTTTCTTTTTTCCATTTTTTTTTCAGTTCTTTTAAGGACAATACCTTTGCACCATACATCTTTTTCATATAGTTAAGGGCATTTTCATGGGCATCTTTGTTCATAGAGGCGGTGCAGTCGTCTAAAACGATAATGTCAAAACCTCGGAAGAATGCTCCCGCCGCAGTGTGCTGTACACAAATGTCCGTAGAAACACCAGTGAGGACTACTATGTCCACGGAAAGTTCACGCAGAACAAGATAAAGATCGGTATCATGGAATGCATCATAAAATCTCTTAGGGATTTCGACTCCTCTGTAAACAGATAATTCAGGTATAACGTGTGAACCTTCGTCATCTGCCATTGCATGCTCACCCCAAATATCTATCTCCGGGTCCGAGCTCGAATGGCTGTCTCTGCAGAATATTATAGGTATGTCTTTTTCTTCAGCCTCCTGGAGAAGCTTTTCAAGGCGGGAAACAATATTCCGAGCACCGTCGCTGGCTAATTCACCATACACGAAATCGTTTATCATATCAAGTACGATTATTCCTTCGGTCATTTTGATCTACTCCTATACGTCATATCAAAGATGTTACTTATTTTTTACCACATGTTTATTTATATTGGTTGAAATGAAATATAGGAAATTTCTTAACCCCCTATATGGTATACCTACTTCCCAATCGACATAATTAGAAGTGAATCACATGACCGCAGACACAATCACTGAAAATGCAAAGAAGATATTGAAGGAACGCTATCTTAGGAGAGATGAAGATGGGAATGTCAACGAAACATCTGACGAACTGTTCTGGAGAGTCGCAAAGGCAATTGCCGAGGTTAATGATAGGTATGAAGACGGCAGGACCTCTGAGGTAGAAGAAAAAGAATTCTATGAGGCCCTGTCCAACCTTGATTTCGTACCCAACTCGCCAACATTGATGAATGCTGGCCTGGAATTGGGTCAGTTGAGCGCCTGTTTTGTGCTTTCCCCGAACGACGACATGGACAGTATATTTCAACAGGTGAAGAACGCCGCTAAAATATTTCAGTCCGGAGGTGGGGTGGGATACTCTTTTTCCAGACTGAGACCAAAAGGAGATGTAGTAAAGTCAACGGGAGGGGTAGCCAGCGGTCCTGTGTCCTTCATGAGAGTGTATGATGAGATGTGCAACACCATAAAGCAGGGTGGAAAAAGAAGAGGGGCACAGATGGGCATACTGTCAGTTCAGCACCCGGACATAGAAGAGTTTATCTCTGCAAAGGACGAGGAAGATTCTCTAAACAACTTCAACATATCCGTCGCCATCACTGAGAATTTTATGGAGGCTGTGAAATATGGGGAGGAGTACGAGTTGATAAATCCCTATTCAAAAAAAGCGGTGAAAAAACTGGATGCGGGGGATATATACGACAAAATAGTGCATCAAGCGTGGAAAAACGGGGAGCCGGGAATAATTTTTATCGATAGGATAAACCAGGCGAGCCCATTCGATGTCGAAAAATACCCCGAGCATTATATGGACGCTACAAATCCATGCGGCGAACAACCTTTAGAGGATTTCGAGGCCTGTAACCTTGGGCATATAAATCTGAATCACTGTGTAAAAGACGGAGAGATAGATTGGGAGAAGTTGGAATACCTTGTGGACCTGGGCGTTCGTTTTCTTGATAACGTAATAGACGCAAGTGACTTTCCAAATGTCACAGGTCACCATGGGGAGGATGACGCTATTGCTAAAGGGGTCCAGGCCAACCGCAAAATAGGTTTAGGTGTAATGGGTTGGCATCACATGCTGATCAAACTAGGTATTCCATACGACAGCCGAGAGGCGCTCAAAATGGCGGAGAATGTAATGGGATTTATTCGGAAAAAGAGCAAGGAAGTCAGCAGTTGCATAGCTGAGAAAAGAGGTTCTTTCCCTACTTGGGAGCACTCCGGTTTCGATAGGCCCATGCGAAATTCCACCACCACAACCATCGCTCCCACCGGAACCACTAGTATGATAGCCAACACCAGCAGCGGTATTGAACCCATCTTTGCGGTTTCCTATATAAAAAATGTACTCGACGGGCAGAAGTTGGTCATGCCCGACCCGGTTTTTGAAGAGATAGCAAAAGAAAGAGATATTTACAATGAGGAACTGATGAAGAAGGTAGCGAAAAAGGGAACATTGGAGGATATATCCGAGGTACCCGAAGAAATAAAGGAACTTTTCAAAACCGCTCTAGAGATAACTCCTGAATGGCACATACGAATGCAGGGAATATTTCAGAAATATGTGGATAACGCGATCTCGAAAACCGTTAATTTTCCCAAGGAAGCAAGTAAAGACGATATAAAGCGTGTCTATGATCTAGCTTATGATCTTAAGTGCAAAGGTGTCACGGTTTACCGCACCGGTTCGAGACAGGAGCAGGTGATGCAGGTCGAAGATGATACCAAAGAGGAAAAGAAGGTGGAGAGACGGCCGAGAAAAAGACCTCAGGTGGTCACGGGTACCACAAGAAAGATTCCCACGGGGTACGGTGGATTATATGTAACCATAAACGAGGACGAACACGGTTTATTCGAGCTCTTTGCCCAGATAGGACGTTCTGGAGGTTTCACTCAGTCATTCACTGAGTCTCTAGCCCGTCTCATATCCCTGTGCCTACGCTCGGGCATGGCTCCGGAAGAGGTTATTTCCCAGCTTGAAGGGATCCGCTCACCGGATACCATATTTGCATTCAACGAGAAGATACTTTCCATACCTGATGCCATAGGTAAGGCACTGAGATGGCATCTTGAAGGTAAGCCTAGAGGTGAACAGGCAAGACTTCCCACTGAGGAAAAGGTATCCGACGTTGCGAAGATCGTAGACCAGGGATTGAATCCTTCATGCCCTGATTGTGGTTCAATGCTAACACTCAGCGAAGGATGTAGGACGTGTCCTAACTGTGGTTTCAGTCAGTGTTGATGATTGGGTGCCACCACCTACATTATGAAAAATCATCATATGCCGCGAAGACTGAAACCTCTCTGATAACCGTGAAAGAGAAGAATATCGATAGCCGTGGTATGGATGATAGTGTCTTTGAGCCTGATCTCCGCAGTATTTTACACCGAAGAGGTAGTAGCAGCAGGTGGAGATGATAACAGTGGAAAAGGACCTTGGTTTGGACATGCTGGATCTCGGAGATATAATCTTAAATAGGGGAAGTAAATCTGATAAGATAACACCTGGGGAATGGATCCACTCCGCAACATATATTGGAGATGGACAATTGATAGAGGCCGTGGCAAGAGGTGTTATCGTTTAAGCTATAGATGAGACATGATAAAAATAGTGAAGCAGGTGTATACGGCGTTTCCGTGGAAGACGAAGTCGAAGAGGCAGTAGTTGAGTTCGCTTTAGAACAAGTCGGTAAACCGTACAACGTGTTTTTGCTTAATGAGGGTAT
This sequence comes from Thermoplasmata archaeon, assembly GCA_046498385.1. GTDB lineage: Archaea > Thermoplasmatota > Thermoplasmata > Halarchaeoplasmatales > Halarchaeoplasmataceae > Halarchaeoplasma. The sequence continues at coordinate 19,763 of JAWOAU010000026.1, forward strand.
ACGGACCCAATTATCACTGCAGTGAATTGGCTTGGGCATTCTACAGAGTCAACGGGATATGTACCGATGAAAATCCTGGATGGAGTTGGAACTATGCCTTTGCTGTAGCCCCTACCGAGCTGGCGGATCATGCTGATACAGCCATGGTGGCCTACGCGGATTAAAAATCTCTTTCCTCCTTTTTTGGGCATCCTTTTTTTGCCCATAAATTAGATATAGGGATTGCTAGTTGACGTGGGTAGGTGGTTTCAATGGAAAAAAGAAAAGAAAGAGTAGTGATTATGGGTGCAGCCGGAAGAGATTTTCACAATTTTAATACGGTTTTCCGTGATAACGAGAAATTTGAAGTTGTAGCGTTTACAGCTACTCAAATCCCGGATATTGAAGGGCGGAGGTACCCTCCGAGTTTAGCAGGAAAATTATACCCCGAAGGCATACCGATAGTTCATGAAGATGAGCTCGCCAAGCTGATAGAATATGAGAAGGTTGACGAAGTTATATTTGCATACAGCGATGTAAAACATGAGTACGTGATGCATAAAGCTTCCCTTGTGAACGCCGCAGGTGCGGACTTCGTCCTACTAGGTAACAACGAAACCATGATACGCTCCCGTAAGCCGATGGTATCCGTCTGTGCGGTCCGTACCGGTTCGGGCAAGAGCCAGACTACCAGGAAGATATGTGAACTGCTGTTGGAAAAAGGTAGAAAGGTTGTTTCCATAAGGCATCCCATGCCCTACGGTGATCTGGAAAAACAGGCTGTGCAGCGGTTTGAGGACTACGATGATTTGGATAAGCACCAGTGTACTATAGAAGAGAGGGAAGAATACGAGCCCTACATAAATGAAGGTATGGTGGTTTATGCCGGTGTTGATTACGGAGCCATACTTGTGCAGGCTGAAATGGAAGCAGATATAATCATATGGGACGGCGGCAACAACGATACATCCTTTTACAGGCCGAACCTTAACATAGTTGTTCTGGATCCCCATAGGGTCGGACACGAATTGACATATCATCCTGGAGAAACGAATTTGTGGATGGCCGATGTATGTATCATAAACAAATGCGACTCAGCTGATGAAGAAGATATAAAGGAACTTGAGAAAAATATCCGATCGGTGAATCCCAACGCAGAGATAATAAGGGCCAATTCTCCTTTGACCGCTAGCGACCCGGACGCAATAAAAGGTAAAAGAGTACTGGTTGTTGAGGACGGACCAACTCTTACCCACGGTGAGATGGCCTTCGGTGCCGGAAAATTGGCGGCAGAGAAGTACGGTGCCAAAGAAATTGTAGATCCGAAAGAGATCGCGGTTGGCAGTATCAAAGAGACCTTCGAAAAATTTAATCATCTTACAGATGTACTTCCGGCAATGGGTTATGGTGCGGAACAGATGAAGGAGTTGGAGAAAACCATCGAAAGTTCAGATTGCGACGTAGTGGTTTCCGGTACACCTATAGACTTGAATAGGGTTATAGAGATAGAGAAACCAATTGTTCACGTTACCTATGAACTAGAGGTTCCGGAAGAGGGTAAGTTGGAAGAAGTGCTGAGGGACTTCTGAACCCCTTTTTCACTAATTCTCTCGCGTAAGAATTAAATGCATGGAGGGGACTAGTTTATGTTGTGATGTCCCCGGATCTTGCGGATAATGACCATTTCGTAGGAAAAAATAAGCGTTGTATTATTTGTAGAGGTACTAAAAATCTGTGTAATAGAAACAGATGCCCCGTTCTGGTCAAGTACTATTCACAGGCCAAGACCAGAAGTATAACTGATAGTACCGATATCGCAGGTTCTTCACCACCGGGTGTCTTCGTAGGTCGGTTCGGTTATCCGAAGGTAAACGTTGGCCCCCTAGTGCCGCCTTATCACGGAAACACTTATGAGATGGATACACCGGAGATGTGGGTAGGAAAGAGCATAGATGATATAGTTGACTTCAGGACATCGCTGATACGGGGGAAATACTTGGTTGAAGTGGAGGATGTGAACAGGGCGGATCGAGTGATAGAATTTACAAGAGATATGGCGCTTTGTAAGGAGCCCGCCGAGGTGGAGGCCTTCTTTAGTAAGAAACCTGCCGGCAGGATATCACTTTCTGATACCGTCCAGCCTTATGGTCCCTCTGCTCCTCTGCGTAAAATAGATCTAGGCACATTGAAGATAGATTCTAGGTTAGATAGAGCCTTCGACGCCACCGACCTCAAAGCCGTTGACGCTGTTTTTGAGTTATACCATAAAGATGTGTACATATCTAAAATACAGCGGGCATTCAGTGTTGGGGCCCTAGGGTTGGGAGAAAACCGGAAGTTCGTGCCTACCCGATGGAGCATAACCGCAGTGGACGATACCATCGGTAAGAACCTTAGGGAGGAGGTGAAGAAGTTCAGGCCCATAGACGAGTATAGGGTGTACGAGACCTGGGAGATGGATAACCGTTGGGAAATCCTGATGCTTCCGAGGACTTGGATCTACGAACTGGTGGAGGCGTGGTATCCTGAGACTGCTTGGAACCCCTTCGGTAAGGACATAGCCATAATATCTAGTCATGAGCGGTACGAGGGGAGGAAGAAGTATGCCGAAATTGGCGGATGCTTCTATGCGGCCCGGCTTGCTATCGCTGAAAAATTAAAAAACGAGAAGAGGCAGACAGGAGCAGTAATACTCCGTGAAACTCATCCGGGCTATATAATGCCTGTTGGAGTTTGGAACGTTCGTGAGAACGTCAGAAATGCCTTAAGGAACAAACCCAGAGAATTCGAAACTCTTAAAGACGCCCTGTTCTTTATTTCCAACCGATTGGACATAAAGATAGATGCCTGGGTGGATAACAGCGAGGTGCTAAAGGATTCTCTTTACCAGACTAGATTGGAAGATTTTGGGAGGGGGAAGGCGTGGGATTGAGTTATAATAGAGTGAAAGGACCTGAGGGAGTGAAGGTAAAGGAAGTGCATTGTTCTACCGCCTTATCCCGTTCTAAATTGGAGTCGGATTTTGCATTGAACCCTTATTCAGGTTGTACTCACGATTGCAAGTACTGTTACTCCCCATTCGTGTTAAGGGAATCCCGCAAATGGGGTAACTTTGTGGATGTTAAAAGGAACATACCAAAGGTACTGTCCGAAGAATTGAAAAAAAAGAAGGGCACCGTTAGGATCGGCAGCGTGACAGATCCTTACCAACCCTTGGAAGAGGGATATCGTATCACCCGTATGTGCCTAAAGCAGTTAGCTAGGAAGAAGGCACCGACGATTGTACAGACCAAATCGATACTAGTAACCAGAGATATTGATTTGTTCAGCAGGATGAACGTTGATGTAGGTCTGACTATCACCTCTCTCGATGATGATTTTTGCAGACGATTCGAACCCGGAGCTCCCTCCGGAAAAAAAAGGTTGCAAGCAGTGGGAAAGCTGGTGGATGCAGGGGTGTCCACATGGGTGTTCATCGGCCCTCTCATGCCCCTCTTGAACGATGATAGAGATAGGGTTGCGGAGCTAGTGGATAGCATTCGCTCCATCGGCGTACGAGAAATATATCTAGACAAGTTGAACATGAGAGAAGGTATATGGGACATTTTGAAAAGCATGCTGGATATAGATACCATGAAAGAGTATAGGAAGATTTACCGTACGGACCAGGGTTATTTTGCTGAGAAAAAAAGAGAGCTCCAGGGACTCGGAAAGATGGTATTCTGAGAGTTTAATGGTGGAAGTACATTTCCAGGAAGTCCCATTGCTTTTTCGGTGCAGTTAAGTCAATTTCGTTCCCGCACCCACGGCCAAGACCGTGGGCATGCTCGCTACGCTCGGCGGGAACGAGTTTGTTGACTAGCGATTCCTGAATTCCATTAAAGTCATTTGGTTATCGGAGATCGTTTCAAGATCCAAATTGCCCATTTGATGTTCCAGGAATGGATCTTCTCCTGAAGGTCCATCTTCATCAT
>JAWOAU010000047.1:0-9572 GCA_046498385.1 Thermoplasmata archaeon
ATAGATAGAGAAAAAGAATGCCAGATGATAAAGGCGATCTTAGAAACGGACTTCAAAGAGATATGTCCGCTGATCGGAGGTATCGGCACCGGTAAAAGCAGTACCGCCATATACACATATCGTGAAGCGAAAAAACTGGATAAAAATGTTAAATTGATCAACGGGTTGGACGATTTTGAGGATCTCGTGGAAAACGAGGTAGGTGATATAGACGTGATTATCGTGGATGATGTTGACAAGGTAAGCGACGAAAGAGCGGCTAAATTCTATAAAAAGCTCGAGTCCGTGATCCAAGAGGATGTCACCATCTTCTATACCGATACTTACAAAAGAGACAAAAATACTTCCGATCTAAGAGAATTTACCGCTTCCCAGTACATAACTTTACCCAGAAGATTGAATAAAGATAATTTGAACGAACTTCTTATAGGTAGGATGAAAAACTGTTCCGAAGAAAACGATTTCGACTATCCTTTCAAAGACGAAGCTATCCAGATGGCCTCTATACGCTCGGGAGGAAACATCCGCCGTTTTTTTACTTATACAAAACACGCGTGGACCATTTATAAAGGTAAAAACAAAAAGCTTCTGGATGAGTCAGATATGAAACACGGTATGATCAATGTGGATAGGGCAGTGCTGGGAAGCCTCGATCCCACGGATCTGAAGATCGTTTGGTATAGTACCATAGGCAAACCAAACAAGACGTTGTTGGCTCATCAGTCCGATATACATCCCAAAACACTGGATAATCGAATAAAGGAGGATCTTTCCGGACTTGTCACACAAGTAAGAGAGGGGCAAGAAGTCTATGTGTACTCGATATATTCAAAATTATCTGATGGAAAGAAAATATTAGAAAAAATTTTGAAAGATCTAGAACATTTCAACGATGTTGCCGATTGATGGATCTGATACAACGGTAAATCAGGACTCATTTTATTGTGCTAAGAGTTTATCAAGGATCTACAAGATCAACACCAGCTACCCCACATCACAAAGATTGATAAGTAAGACCGCCTTACATATAAGTAAAGTAACGAGGACCCGGTTCTCGTTCTAGTGACAGGTGGTCCCAAAATCGCTAAAGGATATTCCATCAGAAGTTATGAAAAGAGGAGATGAGTGCTTCAAGGTCAACAGTCGTCACCGAGAATGTGGAGACGATCATAACTCGATAAAAAGGTATTATCGTGTAACATCTTGTTTTTTCTTTCATTCAAAATAGGGATAACATCACCGTACCTCTATCCTTTAACGATCCTCATCCTGAAACACACCTTTACGGAGGTACCGGTTGTACACGTAAAGGAGAAATACTACATAGTCCATATCTAATCATCCAAGAAGGTATATAGATGACGCAGAAAGAGTTAAGCAAAGGACAGGTCCGTTTTGCAGAGGCCTTAGAGAAGACAAAGATACACAAAAATGAGGCAACTGTTCTAGCATACCTCGCAAAGAACGAAGATGCCAAAAGTATAGATATACAAAAGGCCACAGGTATATCACAGCCGGAAGTTTCCATATCGGTAAACGCTCTCGAAGAACGGGGATGGGTGACAAAAAAGAGTGTCAACCTCGGCAAGTCCGGAAGACCTCACTACGAATACAGATTGGAAAAGAGCGTCCCTGAGATATTGGATGAATTAGAAGAGACGGCGATGGCCAGTATCCAAAGGATAAGGGACACCATCAACGATCTAAGGAACGCCGCGGATGAACTGTAGGCGTGGAGATAACTTCACCGGCTGACCCCGAGGACGACTCCACGTCGATGGACTACTGGTGGACAATACTCCTAGTTGTCATAGTGGTACTCATAGCAAAGCGTGGTAAGAAAGAACCTTTGGAAGAACAGCACCAGGAACCACCTATGCAGGAACAGTATCAAGAAGAACAGTACACGGAACCACCCGCGGAGGAAACCGAAGATACGGATCTGCTTCCTCCTCCGCCGGACGAGTTTTGAACCGCATCACAACGGTCTTCTCGAAACCATGGGTCCCTTTATACACATGTATAGGACCTGCTGAGACCCGACAAAACTTAAGTACGCCTTGCCCATCCTACATCGGGTATTTAAGATGCCGTACGATGTAGAATATAAAGAGGCGGAAAAAGTCCTGAATAAGATCGGCAGAGGTGAAAGAGTCTTCGTGGGTTCCGGGGCCGCTGAACCCCAGTATCTGGTAAATCAACTTATGGAACTGGCAGATGAATTCTACGATACAGAGATATTCCATATCCAAACCCTGGGAGTGGCGCCCTATACGGAAGATAAATTCGAAGGGCGCTTCAGGCACAACGCCTTCTTTGTGGACGATAACACCCGGGATGCGGTTGCAGAGGGTGCGGCGGATTACACCCCTATTTTCATGAAGGATATTCCGGGTCTATTCAAGACCGGTCGCGTACCACTGGACGTCTCTCTCATACAGGTCTCACTCCCTGATGAGCACGGATGGGTGAGTTTGGGTGTCGCTGTGGATATAATCAAATCCGCCGTTGAGAACTCCAAGATGATAATCGCACAGGTCAACCCCAAGATGCCCAGGATCCACGGAGACACGTTCCTGCACGTAGACGACATAGACCACCTTGTATTCCACGAAGAAGATATACTGGAGTTTGAGCCGGTGGCGGCCACGGATACGGCGGTCAAGATAGCAAAACACGTCAGCAGGCTGGTAGAGGACGGCTCGACTGTCCAGATAGGATACGGAAACATTCCAAACGCCATCTTATCTCACCTGGACAAAAAGAATGATCTAGGTATCCATACGGAGATGCTTTCGGAAGACCTAGCCGATCTTATGGAAAACGGCATCGTTACGAACAAAAAGAAGACCATCAATCCTGGTAAAAGCGTCGCTTCATTTTTGATGGGTACTAGGAAGTTATACGATTTTGTGGAGGATAACCCCGCCATAGAGCTTAGGCCCACGAACTACACCAACGACCCCTTTGTGATCTCACAGAATTATAAGATGACCGCCATCAATACCGCACTGCAGGTAGACCTCACCGGACAGGTGTGCGCCGACTCCCTGGGATACAGTTTCTACAGCGGCATAGGCGGTCACGCCGATTTCATGAGGGGCGCGACCTATGCAAAGGGAGGTAAATCGATCATAGCTTTATCATCTACGGCACAGGGCGGGACCATATCTAAGATCGTAACACATCTAGACGAAGGAGCGGGCGTGGTTACAACTAGGGGTGATGTTCAGTACGTTGTTACGGAATACGGTATAGCATATCTTCACGGAAAGAACATCAGACAGAGGGCCATGGAGCTGATCAATATCGCCCATCCCAAGTTCAGAGAGGAGCTTCTCAAGGAGGCAAAGGAAAATAAATTAGTTTTCTCCGAGCAGACACTGGTTCTGGAAGAGGGAGGAAGATACCCTGATGAACTGGAAACCATCAGGGAGATAAACGGTAAGGAATACATCTTCCGACCCATGAAACCTACCGACGACGAGCTGCTGAAGGACCTATTCTACGCTTTGTCCGACGAGAGTAGGTACAAAAGATTCATGAGTCCCAGAAAGAACATGCCACACGAACGCAGACAGGACTTCGTTCAGATCAACTACAAAAAGGAGATGGCGATAGTTGTTATCGACCCGGAGATAGAGGGACCACACAGGATGGTGGGAGAAGCGGACTACCGTATCAAAGAAGGGCAGAACGTTGCAGAGATATCGGTGATGGTAAGGGACGAATACCAGGGATTTGGTATCGGCAGCACCCTTGTTGAATATCTCACCATGATCGCAAAGAACCAGGGACTTTACGGCTTCACCGCCGAAGTGCTGGCTGACAACCGTAAGATGCTGCGGGTATTCGAGAAGATGGGTTTTGATATGGATAAAAAAAGAATGTACGGCGAGTACGAGCTGAAGATGAGGTTCATCTGATACCGAAATGATTTATCCGAGACGTTTATTACTAAGAGGATGAAATTCACCACAGAGCAGACACGGAAGATCCTATGTGGAGTGCACGGCCTTGATTCTCAAAAAAGAGGGAAGGGCGGGACACAGGAGATCACAAAAAAATTATGCTGTATTCAAGTAGACCCCATAGATGCCGCCGGTAAAAACCACGACCTCACCCTTTTCAGCCGTGTCGAGGACTACGGACCTTCATATCTCCGAGAATTGCTGTATGAAGATAGAGAACTCTTTGAATACTACTGTAAGATGCTTTCCATACTTCCGGTTGAAACCTACCCCTATTTTAGAAATTTTATGGAGAAACAGGAGCGTAAGCTGGAACCCTTTTTCCATGAGCACAGGGAACATATCGAGTATATAATGGATGTTATGGAAGACCGGCCGGTAAGCTCACTGGAGTTGAAAGATATGGGACCGAACCGTAAACAAGCTTGGCGTACCGCCAAGATGTGCAGCAGGATACTGAGAAATCTGTGGCTCGCCGGCAGGACCGCGATCTCCCATCGGGTGGGAGGAAGAAAGTACTACACGTCCGTGGAGGATGTTGTACCTCGAGAGTACCTTGAAAAAGAAACCACCGCAGACGATATAACGAAAGCAAAGGTCACCGAGATGATCGTTAAAGCGTCTAGACTGGTGTCACCCTCAAAGGCATCGGCACAGTGGAACAGCGTCGGTGGAGTGCGTCAAGTGACCAAGTTTCTCAAGAGATTAGAGGAGGAGAGCAAGGTGTTCTCTTTGGAGGTGCGAGGTTGGAAAGGAAGATTGTACGCCCATGAAGACGATCGGCCTTATTGGGAGGAACCATACGAACCCGAAACCCCCTTCGTCACGTTCATGGCCCCCTTAGACCCGATGCTGTGGAACCGTGAGCTATTTTCTACCATATTCAAACACGAGTACCTTTGGGAGATATACAAGAAAAAAGAAGATAGAAAGTATGGATACTACTGTTTACCGGTGATATTCGATGGTGATTATGTAGCCATAATGGAACCCAATTTTAGGAAAGACGATGCTGTCCTCGAAATAAAGAATATGCATATCATCAACGAGACTATGGATAAAGAAGTCTTTGAGCACGAGCTCGATAAGGAACTCGAAAGGTTTATGAAATTTCTGAAAGCAGAAGATCTAGAGGTGAAATATGCTTGACATTCACCGGACTCTATCGCAACCCTTATTAAAGCCGCCACATTATTCTGCACCATGAAAGCCGTCATACTCTCAGGAGGATTCGGAACAAGGATGAGACCTCTGACCTATACCACACCTAAACCGCTGCTGCCCGTGATGAACAAACCGCTGATACAGCACGTGGTGGACGCCCTACCGGACAGGGTCGACGAAGTTATACTAGCTTCGAACTACAAGATAGAGAGGTTGAGAGAATACTTCCAGGACAACGAGATCCCGGGAAAGGCAATTCACGTTGTCGATGAACCAAAGCCCATGGGTACCGGAGGAGCGGTAAAGAACGTGGAAGAATATTTGGATGATACCTTCTTCGTGATCAACGCGGACATAATATCTAGCATAGATATGGAAAAATATCTGAAATTTTTCGAAGAACGTGACGGAGTCGGTGCCATCTCGGCTTGGGATGTTAAAAATCCTGAGGAATTCGGTATATTCGAACTTGACGACAACGGCAGGATACTGCGTTTCGAAGAAAAACCAAATGCTTGGGAGGCGTTTTCCAACACCATCAACGCGGGACATTACATACTTGAACCAGACATATTAGATATGATACCAAAGGGTGAGAAGGTGTCCATGGAACGTGAGATCTTTCCACAGCTCGTCGGCAAAGGATTCTACGGATACAAGTTCACCGGATACTGGATAGACTGCGGGCGACCATCAAGTTTCCTCAAAGCCAATAGAACTCTCCTTGAACTGCACGAAAGGGAACATGGAGTTAACCATATAGTCGGGGAAAAAAGCTACGTAGAAGGAGAACCTGGAAAGTACGTATCCATAGGTATGGACTGCACCATAGAAGACTGTGATATTTCAAACTCCATCATATTGGATGGCGTAGAAGTGGACGAAGGAGCGGTGATAGAGAACTCCATACTGGGTTACGACGTGAATGTCGAGGGGGGATCACGTTTGAAAGGGTGCGTTGTCGCCGATGGGTTATTGATAGACGGAGAACACACCGATGAGAAGATCAGAGAGAGTGATTAGATGACAAAAATCTTCGGAACCAATGGGGTCAGAGGCGTGGTCAACCAAGATATGAACATAGACCTGGCCATAAACCTGGGAAAGGCCATGGGTACCTGGTTGGGAAAGGGGACTGCGGCCGTAGGTACGGACAGTAGAGTATCCAATGAGATGCTGAAGTATGCCGTGTCCAGCGGTCTCATGGCCACCGGCGTATCAGTGATAGACCTGGGTAAGGCACCTACCCCTGCCGTTCAACATTACGTACGTGGAAAAGCGGATATGGGAGTGGTGATAACAGCGTCACACAATCCACCGGAGTTCAACGGTATCAAGGCGGTGGCCGGAGATGGGACGGAATTCCTGAATGACGTAGAGGAGCAGATCGAAGACATATTCTTTTCAAAGAAATTCAACCTGGTATCATGGAAAGACGTCGGAGGTATGACCAAGGACGACCCCTTACCCGCATATCATCGAGCTATACTGGATTATGTGGACCTAGATTCCATTAAAAAAGCCGGCCTGAAAGTAGTGATCGACTGCGCCAACGGCGTAGGCGGCCTGTCCACCCCTTATCTTTTAAGAAAGCTTGGATGCCAGGTGATCACCCTAAACGCCCAGATGGACGGGACGTTTCCCGGCCACGAAAGCGAGCCTACGGAAAAAAATCTGGCAGACCTGAAAAAAATGGTCACCAACGTGGGAGCGGACTTGGGTATCGCCCACGACGGCGATTCCGATAGAGCCATATTTTTCGATGAAAAGGGGAATTTCCTCCATGGAGATAAAACACTGACTCTTATGGCGAAGAAGATGGTAAAGGAGAACGGTGGAGGAAAGGTGGTCACACCGGTCAGTTCCTCCAGCAGCGTAGAGGACGTCGTGAAAGAAAACGACGGCGAGCTGATATACACCGCCGTAGGCTCACCTATAGTCGCCAGGAAGATGATGGAGATAGGCGGTATATTCGGAGGTGAAGAGAACGGCGGGCTGATCTTTGCGGATCATCAATACTGCAGGGATGCACCTATGAGTGCCGTAAGGATCGTTGAGCTCATGGCGAAAAGTGGTAGCCCGCTTTCCGAGTTGATCGAAGAACTGCCGAAGTACGCTTTGGACAAAAGAGGTGTGTTCTGCCCGGACGAGTTTAAAGACGAGCTCGTACACAAGTTAAAAGAGGTGTTCCAAGATCAGAATTACGACGATACCGACGGTTTGAAGATAGTCTATCCACAAGGTTGGGTGCTCATACGGCCTTCGGGTACCGAGCCGAAATACCGCATATACTCACAAGCGAAAAGCATGGAACAGGCTACGACCCTGGGCGAAAGACATCTGAAAGAGGTAGAAAAGGCCCTGGCGGACCTGGAATCCTCCGTATGACATAAATGTTAAACAGGGAAAAATATTATATATGATTAAGCTCCTATTAGCTAGTGTCTGACATATAGTCGGACACAAAGCTGGGATAGGATGCGCTTTAGGAAGAAAAAGAAGGATGGGGACATGGACCCTACTACCAAGAAGCTCTTAGATCAGGGTCTTATCCGCATCAAAACATCGGAGGAGCCTGAGGAAAGTGCCGTACAAAAATTAAGGGATATAGGTGCGGTTACCTTTGACTTCTGGAGCGGTGTGAAGTACATCTTGGTATTATCGACACTGCTCTGGTGGCTTCCTCTATTCGGACCGATGCTGACAGGATATGTCGGCGGAAGAAGGACAGGGGGTCCGAAAAAGGGTCTCTTGGCCGCTGTGATCGGTTTGGTCGTTATAGGTGTTGTTCACCTTGCCATCACCCGAGAAATGTTTCCCTCTCAGATCCAGGGTCTATTTGCCCTACCGGCTACGTTAGTGGCTGCGGCCTATGAAGTACCCGCCCTAGCCTCGTACATGCCCTTCTTAGAGATGTATTGGACGTCCTTTTTCGGTGCCATATTGGGTGGTCTACCGTACTCATCTAACAGTTATATTATAACCGCGATCTTTGCCTACATCGGCGGGATCATCGCCGTGGATAAGGAGAGAGAAGTTTCCAGGGCCCTCAACAAGAAGGAACCCAAGGTGACCATCGACATGTCCAAGACCGCTATGGTTCCGTCGGCGCCTGTTGCAGTCCGCAGTTGGGCCAATCCACAAGAAGAAAGAAGACGGACGACAAGTGCCGCACAGCAGCGTGAGATAAACAACCGAAAACATCTACGGGACCTCAAAAAGATCCAGTTCGAGAACCCCGGGCACAGACGATCATCTAACACCGTATCCCGTTCCTCTAAAGACCTTGTGAGACATGAAAACCAACGCGGACAAAACAATAACCATCAGGTCAGACACCACAGTATCCCGGAAGGAGACGATTGGGAGATACTTTGATTTTACAGATATTATTGTAGAAATCAAAATGTTTTTTTACTGCATCCTCAATAAAGTATCATGAGGTATGCAAGATTTCAAGACAACAGCGGATCTGTTCAGGAGGGAACGATAGTGGACGGAGGAATCAATACGGAAAACCGGTTATATGATCCGGCCGACGTTACAATACTGCCGCCGTGCAAACCGACCAAAGTAGTGTGTGTAGGTCTGAATTACGCCGACCACATAGAAGAGACCGGCCAGGAAACACCATCTAGACCTAAGCTATTCTTGAAACCTCCTAACACCATCGCCGGACATGAAGAAACCATCGAGCTTTTGCCTGAAAAGGAAAGGATAGACTTCGAGGCTGAACTGGGTGTGGTGATAGGCAAAAGGTGCAAGAATGCATCGGTTGAAAAGGCTATGGGCTTTGTTAGAGGGTTCACCTGTTTGAACGACATTTCAAATAGAGACGATCAGCGCATCGAACAGAACTGGGTTAGAGGTAAGGCCTTCGACAGATCATGCCCTATCGGGCCCTATATCAGTTCTGCCGAAGAGGTCCTACCGGACGCAAAGATCACCCTTAAACAGAACGGTAAGGTAAGACAGAAATCATCCATAGACCAGATGATTTTTTCCGTCCCAGAGTTGATAGAAGAGATCAGCTCGTTCATGACCCTAGAGGCTGAAGACTTGATCGCTACAGGTACAACCTCCGGCGTAGGACCTATACAACATAAAGACGTGATCGAAGTTCATATCGAAGGTGTCGGCACTCTGGTAAACTACTTTAGAATACCATGAACAATCGATCTGATAGGCTAATCTTTTTTATTCCATGAAAAACTGTAACCGCATTTCGGACACTCTCCGTGGCCATCGTCATACAAATTCAAACCTATGTTCGCACAGCGAGAACAGATGCCACCGTACGTCTTTGGTTTACCTTCTTCCTCCAACTCTTCGATCTTAGATTCTGGGATGTCCAGGAGAGGTTCCTCTTCCTCCACTTCCCCTTCTTCCATCTCTTCCTCCACTTCCCCTTCTTCCATCTCTTCCTCCACTTCCCCT
>JAWOAU010000068.1:0-25733 GCA_046498385.1 Thermoplasmata archaeon
GATCGAATTGCCCAGGTCCATCCTGAACATATGCAGAACCGATGAGAAAGGCTTGTCCGAAACGGTGACCACGACTTTCATCATAGAGTTGTACCGAGAGGGGATCATCTCACTGGGCAAGGCCGCAGAGATACTCGGTTACACGAAAATAGAGATGATGGCGGTACTGAGGGACAGGAACATCCCTTTGAACTACGATCATGAAGAGCTGGTAAAGGACAGGGAAACCTGGAAGAGGCTTGAGTGATGATAGTCGTATGTGATTCAGGCCCATTGATACACCTATCACGTATCGAAATGCTTCACCTTTTGAGAGAATTTTTCGAGGAAATTTATCTACCCAAAGAAGTATATGATGAACTGACTTCAGGCGGACAGGAACTACCTGGCTCCAGTGAGATCAAAACGTCGAATTGGATAAAGGTAAAAACTGTCGAAAACAACACTGCTAAGGAGATATTGATGGAATACCTTGATGAGGGTGAAAGTGAAGCTATACTTTTAGCAAAAGAGATGGATGCAGATCTACTTCTCATAGACGACCTTGCAGGTAGAAGAACCGCTAGAACTCATGGGATTGATGTAATTGGAACACTAGGAATATTGGATCGTGCAGCGAAGGAAGGGAAGGTCGAAGATCTTATGGCTATCATCGTAACACTGAGGGAAAAAGGTTTTTGGATAGACGATGAACTGGTCAGAAAACTCAATATGGACGGGTAATAGGTGACTTGGGAAAATTCATTGTGAGGAGAATCGATTCCGATCGTTTTCCATTTCTGACTCAATAAGTGATGTAAGTCTGTGATCTGTAGATTAGAAACCTCCGGTATGTGTTCAGAAAATGGCCAATAGCCTAATCACCCCACCACCTCCTCAATTATGAAACTCGGCAGTTCCTACCCACACCCAGACATCCAAATTTCTCGCTCCCACTCACCCCCAAAAACATTATGAAACTCGGCAGTTCTACAGGAAATGCTCTGCTTTTCCTTCGATTGCGGGAACGTGTTCCCGCTAATATTCCCCAAAAAATTATGAACAACGTCCGGTCAATCATATATGAAACTCGTCCGGTAACTGCCGTCTTTCATAACTTGTTTGAAAGGCCAAGGGATGCTAATCCCAGCAGTCTTTCATAATCCTGAACTGCCGTCCTTCATAACCCGACACATTTCGCCGAGACGGTATTGTTTTATCCACTTCGTTATCGACGATTTCGTGACCAAATCATGAATTGCCCTTAGATCCCACAGATATATCCAAATAGGGCAAAAGTATAAATGGGTTAAACCCATTAGTAGGTAATAGGGTAAAATGGCAGAAACAGCTAAGGTCGATAAAAGAGGAAGAGTTACCATCCCCAAAGTTCTGAGGGAAGCTCATAATATAGACGAAAACACTGAATTCATCATAGAGGATATCGATGACGATACCTTTATCCTCAAAAAGATCGATTTAGAAGAACTGATATGGTCCGTAAAAAAAGAGATTAGAGATAAGGATCTAACAAAACTACACTCGGAAGTTGAAGAAGAGGCTGACGAAATTCGCACCATTACGAAAAACTTATCCTAATATCAACACCGGACTAACCTTTTGTGATGGGCACCCAGATCTCGACTATCGAGTCCGGATCGTCCGGTTTAAAACGTTCGTCGTAATGTTCCACTACGAAGGGGTCACCATCCAATTTCGATTGAGCGTATCCGCCTGGATTGTTCTCGATCCACCTGTCCATGGCTTCGTTCTGACTGTCATACCCCTCTGCCACGATAACATCGAAAACCGCATATTCGCTCGGCGGCAGTCTCAGCATATCTAAACCCTCGTTTCCTTCGGTATTTGAGATCGAAGCACCCACATGACATTTGCAGCTCTCGTCCGAGTATATGCGGACCTCGTACCCGTCATCGGATAACTTATTCTTCACACCGGTCTCCCTTCTATCGAACTCCTCCCACAACTCAGCTGTTTTGTAGCCACTACCGCATACTCCGGCTATTATGATCTCGTCTTTTTTTATGATCTTAGGTTCCATTTTCGTTCGCCTCCATTTCAGACATTAATACAACTAGAGACCGGCATTTATACTTTCTTCTGAGCCTGTCCGAGTATTATCTAATGTAATGGCTTTTTGAGCAGAAAAAATGTTTTATGATTTGAACACATCTGGCTATTTAAGTGGAATCATGGCTAAGAAGTATCGAAATTACGATCCTGAGCAGTCTCTTTTGTTGCCACCCGATCTCCGAGATTGGCTGCCAGATAATCATTTGGCACTGTTCATCGACGAGGTTGTCGGTGAACTGGATTTGTGGCCGATCTTTGAGTATTACGAAAAAGAAGAACGTGGAAATCCACCATATCATCCTGCGATGATGACAAAGTTCTATTTTGCGCCTACTTACTTGGAATTGATTCCAAGTTTGAAGGAACTTTGTTCCTTCACTTCACGGAACGAGTTCCGTGTAATCCCTCGGTTGTCCAGCCTGCCACTATATAGCCATCCCGTCCGCACCGATAGGGAGGACGAAGGGGGACTCGTTCCCTGCCGAGTCCAAACACCATATATGTCTCACTTGTCATGACTTCCCCATTATGGAGCAGGGTCGTCGCCACATATTCAGCTTCTTCCACACCCAAAAGATTATATTCTTGTGTTGCACTAGTAACACATAGATATGGCAACAAAAACAAAAACCCTCAACGTTAGGATCACAGAAAGTCAATATGACGAGTTAGAGGAACTCGTTCAGAGGGGCGAATATACATCGAAAGGGGAATTTATTCGAGACTTATTGAGAGAGAAATTCGATGCCTTTTCAGTTTACATCCATGAAAAAGCTGAAAAAGACAGGGAAAAACATATTTCTCTTGAAGAATACGGGAAAACCAGAGGATTGGAATGAGCTATCCGGTATTTCTCCACCCGGATGTTGAAAATTATCTGGATTCACTTTCTGATAAGGAAAGACGGAATTGTTACGACAGATTAAAAAGATTAGCTATCGATCCGTTTAAACCACGGCCGAATTGTGACATAAAGAAGATGTCTGGTAAGAACACTTTCTACCGTTTAAGAGTTGGAAGCCATAGATTTCTCTATGTTGTTAAAGATGATGAGATATTGGTGGAAGAGGCTTTCAAAAGAGAGAAAGGTTATTGATGTTAAAGATCGGTCACGTCCATCACTTCCAAGATATCCGAAGACAGTCCTCTTTTATCCGGTACAAAGAAGAACTTCCTATCTGCATCGAATCGGGAAAGGACGTCTTCTGCCCTTGAAAGGTCTTTCGAACGGATCTTTTTTCTCCATTTTATCTCACCTATCACCTTCGGTTTATTGAACTTCAAAAGACAGACATCGATGTCCATGTCCGAAGATTGGATAACGGCTTCCTCCATACCCTCCTGGTTGGAGATATGTTCCCTCACCGCATCCTCGATCAGATATGGAATTTTCTTGTCGATGATATCCTTGATCTCCGAGGATGTGAGCTCTCGTTCGGTGATGTTATATTTTTCATCAGCATGATAAAACAGACTGGTCAAAGGGGATGCGTGTTTGTACACGAAACGGTTTTTATTGTACACCTTGATCCGTTTGAGAATACCTACTTTCATCAGATTGTTGAGATGATTTTGTATGATACTAGGGTCATCCTTATCGATCAATCTTCTAGAGAATAAATAGGAGGATATGCCGCTGGACACCCCTGTACCGTCGGCGACTGCCCGGAGTATACCTTCATATATCCCTGATAATCTACGCTCTTCTTCAGAAAATATTTCACCCACCAAGGCGGGTATGGTTTGCCTGCTGAACAAGATCATATCACCTAATAGTTCACGAGCTTTCATGTCCTTGACGAAACGGGCGGCAAGGGGTTCCCGCAGTACCAGGGCGAGTTCCAATCTTTCTTTTAGATCCTTGTCCATCTCTTCAGTGGCCCGGAGTGTGTCTTTTAGATCTATTATGGGCATGGGTATCTCGGCGAAGAGTCCCGTTAGAGGGGAACCCGTGGAAAAGAATCGCTTCGATAGGTGAAGTGTGGATGAGACCAATACGACCCTTCCTCCGTCGCCTATGCTGTGTAGAAGATCAAAGAAGTCATCATCCAGCCTATGGAACTCATCAACAACGGTTACTTTGTTTTCCCCTATGTTCCTCCTTAAGATATTGATGAAAGTGTCGTAGGTCATGGACTCGTTATTCTGGTCAAGTATCGTTCGATCTCTTTTCACAAAAAAATAGTCGTCCCAATCCATGAATCTTTTCACAAGAAAGGTTTTACCGGTTTTTATCCGACCGTAGATCAAGGTCCAGTTTTCCAGAGAATTTATCCTCTCTATCTCATCCGGCCTTTCTATTATCATAGTAAGTATGATAGCAGTCATAGTTGATAAACTTTTACATAAGTATCACGGCGATAAGTATGATTACAGTAATACTTACTTTCTCAACCACTCTTTTTTAAGATTGATCGATATATTGAAAGACCTTTTACCACAACCAACACCACAGACCGGTTTGTCCTCGGATCCCATGTACAACAACGGTTAAATATCACATATCCAAGAACCATTTCCACAGGGGTATCAGATGTATGGTCTTACCATCTATGGTCTCTTCACCTTCCGTATTCTCTGTTAAGATATAACCTTCCGACACATTGAGTTTGTCCAAGGCTGCGGTAAGAGATGAAAATTCTCTCTTTTTTGTTTGCGGACGAGAAATATCCCAGCATACTTGTATCACATAATCGACCTCTTCTTTATTTTTAGTTACGAAATCGACTTCCTTACCACTCTTATCTTTCCAATAATAGATCTCGGAACCCATGGATCCCTTCCTCAGAAGATCCAAAAATACTGCGTTCTCCGCTCGTTGCCCTCGATTTTCAGAGAAACGAAAGCTGACCACGTCCGCAAAGCCGTTATCGATGGCATAGTATTTTTTCTGGTATCTCATCTGTTCTTTCAATTTGTAGGAAAAACGTGTTAAAGGATATAGCAGATACGCGGATTCCATATAATCCATGTACTTTGATACTGTAGCGGTGGCGATGCCACAAGCCTCTGCTATATTATGGTAAGACAGATTGCTGGTTATATTGCTGACGACGTAATGGGCGATCCGCCGTGTGATGTGATATTCCGCACCATGTCTCGCGGATATATCCCGTGCAACGATGTCATCGAAGAGGTTATTCAGGTATCCATCCCTTTCCATATCCTTCATACCTAACGTTTCCGGGAAACCACCGTTATTGAGATACTGGCTGAGATGATAGAGTATCTTGTCTTTATTGTACTCGATAAAATCCTTGTCGAAATCTTCCCACCCGTTATACCATAAATACTCCTTGAAAGAAAAAGGTAGCAAACGGCATGTAACATGTCTCCCGGTCAAAATTCTAGACATCTCTTCCTGTAGTAGATATGAAGAGGAACCTGTGATAAATATCTGATCATACTGATCTGTATCATAGATGGTTCTGACCCATCGTTGCCACCCCTCTCTTTCCTGTACCTCGTCAAGGAAAAGATGTGATATATTTGGATTTATCTTGCCGCATTCGGCCATCAAGCGATCAAAATCCGTCTCGTATATGTTGTAATCGTCAAAATTCAGCAGTAAAATATCTTTTGGTGGTACACCATCCTGGATCAAGTGATCGATGGTTTGATACAACAAAGTGGTCTTCCCGGCCCGACGAGGGCCGATGACACTTTTTATCAAATCGTTCTTTAAGCCATCCTTAAGAGATCGTAATTCTCCCCTTTCCACCCCTTTGTACTTATCCTCAACTTCTCCCTGTGCCCACCAAGGATTCCACCGCCGTATCGAATCCGACAACATAGAAAACATACGTTCACAGAGGTATTTATATTTTTTCATGTTGGTGAACAAATTTCGGTGTTTTTGTTTGCATACATGAACAATAATCTGCTATTGTTCCTCACCGGCAGCCCTGAACGCCCTTGATTACGGTACTGATTGACATGGAAGAGAGAATTACGTGTTAAAGAGAGAAGAATAATCAAAAACACCAACAAAGTTCCTCCAACCTCCGATATCTCTTCCCACCAACACCTTCGACCTCCCTCACCTCTTCCATACTAAAGTAGGGTCTACCCTCCATTATCTTCTCGAACATGACCGGTCCGAAGCCGTCGATCTTGGTCATTTCCTCCCGGGGTATGATGTTGACCGTCAACGTGTTAAGTTTATTACCTTTGATTATTGGCCAGATCTGAAATTCCATCCCAAAAGAGTGATATTATGTCCGAGTTGATGATGGAAAAAAGATATTAACCGATATTTATAACTTTGTCCCTTTAAAAGATAGAGCATTGACTCCTGATGAGTGCATGAAAAGATATTGGTAATATTTATCAAAAGATCAATATAGATTGAAATCACTAAAGTTTTGACAGCCCCCCTAAAAAAGTATTTTTATATAGGAGCTTTCACATATCGCATCAAGATGAAGACAATAGAAGTGGTAATCATCGCACTGCTTTCGACGGTAAGCGCTATCATAACGTGGTATCTGCTGTTCTTGAATACAGGCGGGTCAGAAGGACCGTTCGGTCCGGTTTATACCTCCATATTCTTTCCTCCATTCTTTGCACTGATCTTTTTACTGATAAGATCGGTGCTGTTGAAAAGATGAAAAGCATATGAAATATTTTTGTATGACCCCTAAGATGCCTCTTCGATGGACGTATCTGATCTTGACTACGAATATAGCGAAGAACTTATAGCCCAGAGGCCTGCAGATCCTAGAGATCATTCACGACTTATGTACGTGGGCGGAGACGGGATCGAAGACCTTCGGTTTTACGAGATAACAGATATCTTAAAGGAAGGGGATGTGCTGGTAAAGAACAAAACAAAGGTCGTACCAGCCAGGGTCCCTGGAAGAAAACCCACTGGAGGAAAGGTGGAGATATTGCTTTATCACAAAAAAAGAAACGGTCTGTGGAAGGCACTGGTCAAGGGTTCCAATATCAGGGAGGGCATGAGGCTAAAAACGGAAGGTACCTCTCTGAAAGTTGTAAAACACGTGAGAGAGGGAAGGTATCTCCTCGAATGTCAAGACGGAGAGCTTTTGATGCAGGAAGAGGGGATGGTACCGACACCGCCTTACATAAAAGAGCCTCTGCGTACAAAGGAGGATTATCAAACGGTTTATGCTAAAAAACCAGGTTCCGTGGCCGCCCCCACCGCCGGATTTCATTTTACCAAAAAAATACTTGAACAACTGAGTTCCAAGGGTGTTGGCATATACGACATAACGTTACACGTTGGCCCCGGGACCTTTCTACCGCTCAGGACTGAAAAGGTGGAGCAGCATAGGATGGAAGAGGAATTCTTCATTGTGGACCCGTCGACCGCAGAGGCCGTCACCACTGCAAATTCGGAAGGAAGACGTCTCGTGTTAGTCGGTACAACCACGGTGAGAGCCTTGGAATCGGTCTCAAATAACGGTAAGGTAAGCCCAGGTGAAGGATGGACCGACCTGTTCATCTACCCCGGTTACCGCTTCCGATCCGGTATGAACATGTTCTTGACCAACTTTCATCTGCCCCGTTCTACTCCCCTTTTGTTAACGTGTGCCTTCGGAGGCAAAAAACGGCTGATGAAAGCATACGAGAGGGCGGTGAATAAAAAGTATAGATTTTACAGCTTCGGGGATTCCATGCTATTGGAGGGGAATAGATGATCCGTTTCAAAATAACGGGTGAGGACGAGGGAGCCCGAAGCGGTGTTATAAAGGTCAATGGAAAAAAAGCTAGTACCCCCTTATTCATGCCGGTAGCTACTAGGGGGAGCTTGAGAACTCTGTCAAACGAAGAGGCATCAGATATGGGTTTCCGGGCATTGATCGCCAACGCTTACCACCTCCTGATGAAACCCGGGGTAGATGTGATCAAAGAGGGTGGGGGCTTACATAAGTACATCAACTGGCCCGGTATTATCTTTACGGACAGTGGTGGGTTTCAGATGATAAGGTCCGGCTTTGAACAGGACGTATCTTTAGAAGGTGTAAAGTTCAAATCGGAAGTTGACGGAAAGATAATCGAGATGATGCCGGAAGAAAACATTTTTTTGCAGAAGGAATTGGGTGCGGATGTATCTATGTGTTTGGACCTCTGCCCTCCCTATCCGGCCGAAAACGATGAACTCGTTAGGTCGGTAGAAATAACTACCTCGTGGGCCCGGCGTTGCAAGGAGGTCGGTCACGAAACTTTTTGCATATCTCAAGGGGGGACTCTTGACGAACTCAGGACTAAAAGCTGCACAGCTCTATCCGAGATAGGATTTCAAGGATATGCTGTAGGAGGATTGAGTATAGGCGAGCCGATGGGAGACATGTATCGCATGCTTGATATCGCGGATAGAATATATCCATACGACAAACCACGGTATGTTATGGGCTTGGGTTCGCCGGTGGATATACTAGAATCCATATCCCGGGGCATGGATATCTTTGACAGCGCATATCCCACCAGGAACGCTAGACACGGGACTGTAATGACGGCGGGGGGAAAGATATCTATCGGCGGTGGACGTTTCAAAGAAGATCGCGGGCCCTTGGATGATTCCTGCAAATGCCCGGTGTGTAAAAAATACAGCCGCTCTTACATCAATCATCTTTTCAGGGCGAATGAACTATCCGGTCTTAGATTGGCAACTATACACAATCTTTCATTCATGCACAAACTGATGGATCAAGCCCGGACCGCTGTTGAAGAGGAAAGGTTTGGATCGTTCAAGAAAAAATTCGTAGATGATTACGAATAATTTATTAGCACCTATATCTATTACCCGATCGAATGAGCGAATCTTGTATTGTATGTGAAAGTGAGATAACATCCATTCAGCTGATATGTGATGAATGTGCGGATGTTCTATTTACCGAAAACATATTCTGGATCGCCGCTGATCCTGTTATAGGCGGCCCGGTGATCGATAGATTTAGGGATCGGTCTCAGGGGGTACTTGCCATAGGGGAGCACCCCGACGGCGAGTTGATATACAAAGACGGTGAAACGGTTATACAGGAAATAGCGGAGCTATCCCAGGGGTTAAAAGACGATCGTATTGAATACAAAGATGCTTTTCGAAAATTGAGAAATATGTTAGCGGAGCTCGGGGTTTCGGATGGTATGGAAAACTGCTTGTTTTCACCTTCTGATTTAAAGATAATGAATGACATATTTTATATGGTGGAGGAGTTTCTTGGAAAGAACCCCTCGGTCCAAGGAGATCCCGACTTTTATATCGCAATAGCCCGCCTTTTGGAATACGATGCCGATAAGGCGGATCGGCCTGTGTTCAGTCCGAAATTTCGAAAGAAGATATGTTACGATCTAAGAAAAGAAGCGGAGAGGTACTATGATATGGCAGTGGAAGAAAACAATGCTCATTGTTTTCTTTCCAAAGGGAAACTTCTTTTACAGATGGGTGAAACTAAAGAGGCGAGAGACAATTTTGAGAAGGCTTTGATAATCGACGATAAAAACTTGGATACTAACATACATTACGTCAAAGCTCTTCTTTTGGAGGATGAGTTGGAAATTGCCGAACAGGCTTTAAAGGAACTTTTGGATGTGGGGGAGGAAAATGCCGTGGTGTGGTACTTAAAGGGCGAGGAGATGCGTAAAACCGGTCGATGGGGTGGCGCTCTTCAGTTCTACGACCTTGCGATAAATAAGGACGAGGAATTAACAGAAGCTCACCTCATGAAAGGCAGGGTGCTTCTTGAGAATAACATGGTAGAGGAAGCGTATGAGGTTTTGGACAGTGCTTTGGAATCAAATTCCGATTCGGAATCGATATGGTACTGGATGTCTAAAGCACTCCATACCATGGGCCGATGGGGTGGAGCGATACAGTGTTTAAACGAAGCATTGGACCTGGAACCTCATTTTACAGACGCTTGGATGTTTAAAGGCGATATATTGGCTGAAAGGGACCTGTACGAAGAGGCGATGGAAACCTATGAAACTGCTTTAAAGATCGAACCGGAGCTAAAACAAGTACTAGAGAAGAAAAAAGTGTATAAAAGCTGCTCCCCTTGAATCAGACCGGCCAACGCCACTTGGCAAGCTCTATTATCACCAGGGACGCAACGGCTAATATCATGATCAATCTATGGTCTAACTTGGGGCCCTTGGATTCCTCCTCGTCGAAGTAACGCATCAATCCTGCGGAAGAGTGAAACCCGCCGCCCGTTTGTTTTGAAGCCATTGATTAGACATTCTGTGTTCGATTATTTAAAAATTTCCCCCAATCCCCGGGCATAGCTTATTAACCGCGTATCCCATGTAACATCATGCCTACGGCAAAAGATGTACTCAATGAGATAAAGTGGAGGGATGATATGGACTTTGAGGATTGTGTGATATTCTACGTTCACAGGGGTGTGCCTGGTGATTTCAAGACCATGAAAGGTGAAGAAGTACAGGACCTGGGACGTTCATTTATCTACACCGCCGGAGGGCAGATACCCTATCATCGTGTCTTTAAGGTCGAATACAAGGGTGAAACCCTTCTATCTAGAAAACGTTCATAACTGTTCCATGAGTTCGTCCATCTTTTTCCTTAGTTTTTCGTTATTCAGATAAGTGGCGATGTCTCCTCTGGTTTTCTCTACCAGGTCCCGGGCGATATCCTGTTTTGTTTTTATAGGCACTATGGCATTGGGGAAATCAAACTCCATGAGCATATCCTTGATCCGCTCCATTTTTACCATAAACTCCATGGCCCGGTCTACATCCCCTGCGATAAGGGAATCCAGTATCATTCGTCTGAGTTCCCCCACAGCATCTCCCAAACCTATCAGGTAGGAGGACGGAGTTATATCTAGTTCATGGGGGTTCAGGGGATATTCGTCTCTGCTGATAGACCATAATATGTGTGCCTCCGCCAGTTCTTGGAAGCCGTTTCGAAGAAAGCCAGAGTGGTATAGCTCGGGATAATCTTCAACTATACTCTTTACTTTGGAAGCCTCCTGCAGCGCTTCATTGAATTTTTCACGAGAACCGTTCCCGCTGTGTATATCCTGGATTATCTGACGGGACAATCTTTCTATGGTCCGCGACGATTTTAGCGCCAGTTCTCTCACAGTGTCTTTGTCCTCTAACCTGATCCCGATGTCCTCGACTATCTCTGATAAAGCGTCTATGTCCGACATATTCATTTCCCCAAGATATCTTCCATGTGACCTAGCTTGCGTTCTATACTTTCAGGCTTACCTATGTCGTGGCGCATGTGTATTCCCTTGCCCTCTATGTATGAAAGGGCCTTTTCGCTGGATTTCTCGGCACTTTCCATATCCTCTGCAAAACCCACTACCGCAAGGGAGCGCGAGGTTGTAGTGTATATATCTCCGTCTTTTTCGTCGACAGATGCATAGAATAATCGCGCACCGGCGTTTTCGATCCCTTCTTCGTCAACAACTATCTTGTTTCCAGGTACGGGCTCTATGCCGTATCCCTCCGGGACTACGTATTTACACACGCTGCACTTTTTGCTGAATTCCGCGTCCATCTTAGATATGTCCCCCTGGGCCATGCCCTTACAAAGCTCTAGGTAATCAGATTTCAGCAGCGGAAGAACGTTCATGGCCTCGGGATCACCCCACCTGCAGTTGAACTCTATTATCTTAGGTCCCTTGGCAGTTAGCATGAACTGCCCGTAAAGTACGCCTTTATAGCGTCTTCCCTCTTTCTCCATGGCCAAAAGCGCGGCTTTGATTATATCTAAGCTCTCTTGATACGTTTCCTGGTCTACAAAGGGCAAAAGACCGCTGCTCATGGAGTAAGAGCCCATGCCGCCGGTATTGGGTCCCTCATCTCCCTCGTAAAGCCTTTTATGATCTTGGACCAGAGGTGTCGGTATCACGTTTATCCCGTCGGTGAAGACCTGAAGTGTGAACTCCTCTCCCTCTAGTTTCTCTTCTAGTATAACCTTTGATTTGCCGCCTATCTTTTCCTGCAGTATTTTACGACAGTAATCTATGACCTCTCTTTTATCATCAAGGTGTTCGCCTATAACTTTGACACCCTTGCCTCCGGTTAGCCCTATGGGTTTGACCACAAGGTCACCTTCGTAGTGGGAAAGGAAATCTTCCACCACCGTGACATCCTGGAAAACCTCGAAGTCCACCCTTCCGGGCAGTTCATACTTTTTCATCAGTTCTCTCATGAATTCCTTTGAGATCTCCAGTTCGGCGGCTGCCTTCCTCGGACTGGCACAGAGTATACCCTTTGACTCCAATTCATCGACTATACCTTTCCCCAGAGGCGCTTCGGGGCCTATAACAGCCATGTCCACTTCTTTTTCCACCGCCCATAGAGCTATGGTCTGGACGTCGGTATCCGAACAAATCAAGAAATCTTCGGACATGCCGGCGATACCCGGATTTTTGTTCGACATCGAAGCATATACCTTTGCTCCGCCTTTAACCAGTGCACTAACCATGGCGTGCTCCCTAGCACCGCCTCCAACTGTGATTACTTTCATCTTATCGATACGTGTATAATGGGGTGGAATATAAGGTTTATTTACTTGGAGAGGTACCCTTCCTTTCTTTTCTTTAAAACGATCCTGTCTTTATGGATATCTCTTATCTCGTCGGCTCCCAATGAGATCTCTTCGGTGAGCAGGTCGACGTTTTTAGCTACCCCCTCGTCTTCAAGGGAACCAGCGGGTAAAGAAAGGCTGAAATCTTCAAAGGGCATCATGGGAACAATATATCGGTTCAATTCGTAATCCCGCTTTCCCGTTTCAACGATCCTTACGTTGACTTGAATATACTCCAGCTTGCCGTCCTTCCCTTTAACGGCCTGTTTAACAGTGCCTATGTCAGTTCCCACGGAATCGGTCACTTTAGTACCTACTAGGTTTTTTATGGTGCTTATCCACAGGCTTATTTTATCTTGTTCTATTTTATCTACATACCTTATGTTCACCCGGAAACATCCCCCGAAAAATCCCTTGTGTATTATCAAATGTGTAGGTATCATCGTACTCATGTTTATTTCGATGTCATCTACGTGTCCGAACAATTCTCCCCCTGCGTCGTAGACCTTTATCCCTTTAATCTTGTTGAAGGTCGTCCTTCCGTCGTTCTTCATCTTTTTCACCATGTGATAATTCACTTGGTGGTTTAATTATTTTTCTTCGGATCTCGTCCACATGCGTACGAACCTATCGACCAAACTATCTAGGAACGTGCGCCTATACTGTATGAGAAGGTCTGCGACTTCCTTTTCATTTTTAACCCTGTATTTTCTTTGGGAGGCTGTGATCATATCTTCGTCCACTAGTTTTTTCAGATGGTAGGAAAGGGTTGACGGTGCAACATCCATGACTTCCGAGATTTCCTTATGTGTGGACCCGGGAAATTCCAACAAGTACAGTATTATTGTCCTTGGAAACTCCTTTCTGAGGACCGCTAAACGATTCTTGTCGGTTGTGTCTATCTCACCGCGAACATAAAACCGCTTGTATTTACCTTCTTTTTTAGAGACGATCAAAGACCGTTTATCCAGGACCCGAAGATGATAGCGTATGGTCCCCAGAGGCATGTCCAATATTCTATCCAATTTTCTAAGATGTGTACCCGGGTTATCCTTGATGGCTTCGTATATTTTTTTTCTCGGTTCTAGCTCAAGGGTGTCTAAAGACAACAAGAATCACTCCCGAAAGGATGAGATCATCAGCAACCCCATGATCAGTATATCCATGGTGATAACTGCACTAGGGGGTCGGGGCATAGATAAAAGCTCGGTGAGGTCCGAGATGGCAAAGAGGGCCCCCTTCAGTACGAAGAAAACAAAGACACACAACAGTATCAACACCCTTTTTGACCCTGAGTTAATATAAGCTAACAAAAAGAATACGACGCCGGTGACCGCCAGGACCACCATAACGCCCAGCAGCAGTGAATCCAATGCCAAGTTCATGCTATCACAGACTGTGGTATAAAGGTAGAACTAAATAAACCTTTGACCTACATGTCGTACATTCGCTTACCTTATTTTCAACATCTTTTCCGAGGGTCGAACGGCCGCCATAAATAAATACAAGTATTTCTTACACATGTTCTTATGGAACAAGACAACCAGTCAAAGAATGTATTTATTAAGGAACTTCCCAAACCTGTAGCAGAACCCGCTTGTTTAGGTCTTATCGGGCTCGCCGTGGCCGCTTTAGTCCTCGGAACTACCGATATGGGATGGGCATCCGCCGATAGTAAATCACTCATGATCCCATGGACCCTGTGTTTAGGAGCTACCGCCCAGTTGATAGCAGGTATTATGGATTTCAAAAGAAATAACATATTCGGTGCAACAGCATTTACTACCTACGCTATGCTTTGGTATGCGGTTTCCCTTACCTTGTTGTTCGGCGTATTCGGATGGGTAGAAGTTGATATGAACCACTACGCGTACGGACTCATAGGATTTTTGTTTTTCAGTTTGATCCTTACGGTGGGAACATTACTGGCAAACAAAACCTTCTTTGCCATACTCGTCGGCATCGACGTAGCAATCATCACCTTGGTCATGCACATAATGGCGGGTACACCCGCGCTCCTGGTAGGGATATCACTTCTAGGGGTATCCTTCTTCTCGTTCTACGGAAGCGCCGCTATACTGTTAAACAACATGGCAGGAAAAATTATAATCCCCATGGGCGACCCGATCTGGCAGCCTTAGATGGGGTCAAGCGAACATAACCTGTCTCTTGATCTCCCTTTCAGGCGATTCGGACAAGACTTTATCGATAGCCTTTAAAAAATCGCACTGCTCTATCGTGTTCCTTTGTTCTCTAAGAGTGAGCATACCGGCTTCGGTGCATATGGACTTTATATCCGCACCGGACGCACCGCCGGTGTTTTTAGACAACAGGTCGAAGTTGACATCTTCATGGACCGGCATCATCCTTGTGTGGATATCGAATATCATTTTTCGGGCTTCCTTGCCCGGCATGGGTACGGTGATTATCCTGTCGAACCGTCCAGGTCGCAGGAGTGCTTTATCCAGGAGCTCCGGTCGGTTGGTGGCACCCATAACCTTTACATCACCCACCGGTTCAAAGCCGTCTAGTTCCGCTAGGAGCTGCATCATGGTCCGCTGCACCTCCCGGTCCCCGGAAGTCGATTGTTCCATGCGTCGAGTCGCCACAGAGTCAAGTTCGTCGATGAATATTATCGACGGTGACTTTTCCTTTGCCATCTGGAAGAGTTCTCGAACCATACGGGCGCCCTCTCCTATGTACTTCTGTACCAACTCTGATCCCACCAGCTTGATAAAGGTGGCATGGGTTCGATTTGCCGCCGCCTTGGCTATCAATGTTTTACCGGTCCCCGGTGGCCCTACCAGAAGCACACCCTTTGGTGGGTCGATACCCATGTTTTTATATTTATTCGGGTTGAGTAGGGGTTCTTCAACGGTTTCTTTTACCTCTCTTATCTGGTCCTCTAGTCCCCCTATTTCGTTGTAGGTTACATGGGGTTTTTCAATTATCTCTGCGCCCATGATGTTAGGATCTACGGAGGGTGGCAGTACCTTTACTATCGACAGGGTCTGTTTATTCAGCGCCACCCTCGTACCCGGACGGATGTCCTTGGGTGCAAGGTAGTCGGCGACAGTAACGATAAAGTCCGGACCGGTTGAACTCTCTATTATGGCCTCGCCGTGTTTAAGCGTTTCCTTGATATTACCTACTATGAGTGGAGGTTTTTTTAGCCTAGCGAGTTCCTTTTTTATCTCCCTAGTCTCCCTTTTCAATCTTTGTAATTCATCGACAATATAATCTCGGTCCCCGCCGTATTGTGTTTCAGCGAGGAGTTCGTCGTGCTTCCGCTGCAGCTCCTCGATCCGCCTCGTGAGCCCTCTTGAAGTTCCTTTCAAATCGTCTTTTTCCAAACGACCACCGTTATCCTATTAAATTCATGATTCTGGTTTGTTATAAAGATTTTGGTAAGTTTCCAGAAACATCAGAGCAATCTCTGTAATCTTTTGAGAGCCGAACGCTTCTCTTCATTCTCCACGGTACAGGCCTTCAGGTCCTCCTTCAGTACTTTGATGGTAGAATCGTATACCTCCCGGTCCACGGGAAAGGGAGTTCCGTCTTTACCGCCGTGTGCAAAACTGTATTTCACCGGATCCTCCCAGCTGGCTTCGCTGCCGTGGACCAGGTCCGCTACCAGGGCTAGAGCCCTTATCTTTTTTGGCCCCATACCGCGGATCATAACCAGCTCTTCATAGCTATCGGGCTGTACCTCGTAGGCCTTCCGGATAGCATCCCATCCCTTGGGTGTGATGTCCATCTCCAGCACCGGGTGGTGGGCAGGCATCTTTAATCGCTTGTTATCGCCCGTGAAGTCAGTCAGGGAAGTCTGTGGTCCCTTAGAAAGATAGGGTCTCAGATGTTCCGGCCCATCTTTAACCAGGTCGATAGATATTTTTCGTGTCTCGTTACTGTTCCTTGAGGTCATATCTAGGACCCCGGTTTCCTTTCTATCTCCGCATATGCCCTTATGGGGTTCTTCCACGAATTTTTTTATACCCTTGGATATCCAGTGATACCTGCGTGCGGCTCCGATTTCCCCCTTCATGCCCTGCTGAACTACTCCCCAATCACCCTTTTCTGTAACGATGAACGAGTGGTGATAAAGTTGATAATCGTCTTGTATGCAGGAGTTGTCTACCTTGGCGGCCAGTTTAGAGTTTCTTATCAGCTCATCCGTAAAAGAAGGGCGTAGGGAAAAAAATTCTTCCAGCTCCATTATCTCATCCGGCGTTTTACGGCTTGCAGCACCCTTACCGCCCAGTATCGCGAGGCCGTGTTCTTCCGGGTCTAAGGCTACCTTCAGTGCTCCGCAGGTGGTGGTAGTGGTCCCACTGGAGTGCCAATCGAAACCGATTGTGCACGCCAAAGCTTGAAACCAATATGGGTCGGTTATCCGTTCAAGGAAGACCTCCTGGCCATAGTTGTCAAGTATGGTTTCCGTGATAGCACCGCTTAGCTTTACCATACGCTGGAACAGCCATCTGGGAGCCTTCCCTCCGTGCAGGGGCAGGTCCGCCACACCGGTACTTTTCATTAGGTATGTAGATGGTCCTAGGAACGTATTAAAACTTTGGACAAAGCTTTTGTAACCGACTTTTTTTGATATGCTATGGTATCGACTGAGGAGATGTTCGAAGTGCTCCTGGATTATTTCGGTCCTCAGGCATGGTGGCCCGGAGACGGCAAATTCGAGATGATGGTAGGTGCGATCCTAACACAGAACGTCAGCTGGAAAAACGTGGAGAAAGCGATCCAGAACCTGAAAGAGGCCCAGGTATTGGAGCCTGAAGTTCTGTCCGAAATGGACGACCATCGACTGGAAGCCCTGGTGAGGCCCGCCGGTTTTTACAGGCAGAAGTCCGCACGTCTGAAGGAGTTATCCCGAATAATATTACAGTACGGAGGTGTGAAATCCTTTCTGAACCTGCCCGATCTTCGTGATACACTGCTGGATGTGAAGGGGATAGGGCCTGAGACCGCAGATAGCATAGCCCTTTACGGGGCGGAAATACCTACTTTTGTGGTGGATGCCTACACTAAAAGGACAGTCGGGAGGGTCTGGGGTATAGAGGGAGATTATGATACCATCAAAAAATTCTTTGAAAACGATCTACCCCGGGATGTAGAGTTGTACAACGAATTCCACGCATTGGTGGTTAAGCTGGGCAAAGAGCATTGTAAAAAAACCAATCCGGACTGTCCAGGGTGCCCTATTTCTCATCTTTGTTCTTACTGAATACAGTCCTATGCCAGCGTTTTATGTCCCTTTTCATGGAATCGTAGAAAGATGGGAAGTAAACCAGGCTCAGGAAACCGGCTACGATTAGCACGGCAACGTAAAATACCTCTTGGTCTGCCCGGTACGGCTCAATTCCTCCTATGATGAAACCTAGTTCGTCCACGATCAGTCCTAGCCCGGCTCCGAAGGTTATGGAACTGATTCTGACGATGGTATTGCTCCAATAATTGATCGCCAGCCATGCGGAGATGCATATAAGGGTGATGCCGTAGGCGATGTGATGTACATGGTAGCCGCCTATAACTACGTTCCTTCCTACGTATACGACACCTTCCGGCGGCCTCTGAACCGTGTTTAGTAGTACTGTCCATAACCTTGCACTTATAAAGGACACCAGAAATGAAATAGATACCAAAAAAGGTACCGACTCACGTTTTTTATTGACTTCCCCCCTCATAGAACGAGGGATATATGTTACCGCATTCAAGAGATCTTTTTTCTCTACCATGTCCTTATCCAGCTATAAAGCAAATCGTCTTTTAAAATAAATATTTCGCACTGTTATCCCCCTAAAGGTATGAGATATAACTCAGTGTTTTCTCCCCTGTAAACCGCATATCCACTTCTATACCATTTTAACAGTACGGGGTTCACGGGTTCAGGATTAGTTCCCTCCGTAACCGCCGCTCCTTTGATCATGCAGCGGTCCATCATTATGTATTTAACGTCCAAATGGGATATCGTTTCTTCCGCCTCTTGAACGGAGTCGGAGAAATAAGCCGGTTCTCCCTCGGTCCAGGAAACATTAAGTTTTCCTGTAGAAAATATTGCTCCGCTCAATCGGTGGTCGGTGAGTATGTTATCGTTTACTGAGTATCGGGCCCAGTATGAGGCCTCGATGGCATCATGATCGGTCCATTCCACGTATCCTCCGGCGGTCTCTTGGGAGGGATACATCAGGGGAACGTTCCACGCTAGGAGTATTATTATGCAGAGGGCGAGTACCTTTGTTCTTTTTGAAAAGGGGTCTGTTAGGTTATGAAACCATATCGTACCGATCCCGAAGAGTACGGCTAAAGGAAGCATAAAAAAGGCCACCTGTCGTATGGTGTACAGAGATGAGGAACCTGTTATCACCCCCAAAATAAATGTAAAGCAGGCAGCCAAGATCCAGCCTAACACGGAGGTTCCTTCACGTAAGTTAAGCAAAAGAGCACTGGAGAACAGGGCGAAAATTCCGAATAATAATAGAGGCGAATAAAGCAATATATCTGTCTCCAGAACTATATCTGTTCCGGGTATATTCACAAAACTACTGTAAACTAGAATACCAATGATGATTGCTGATAAGATAACGGAAAATATCGCTTTTTCGCTCAGTTCGTCTCCACTGAGATCTACTTCGGGCTTCCACGATATTTTCCTCCTAAGGTTGATGATCAGGTAGGCGAAGATAATAACTGCGTAGGGGGCGAGGACGATGCTGTAAGAGGGAAACCCCAAGGTTCCCAGCAAACGTTGGTCTCTGAATACCGGGGCACCGAAGGACCAGTAGAGCAGGGTCGCGGTGGTGAAGCCTAAATAAAACCAGCCTCTGAATTTATTTTCCCAGAGGGTACGTGTTCTTAATAACTCGGAAAAGAAATAGCCTCCCAGTAGAAATATGATCAAGAAAAATGATGACAAGTGATGGGTGATGATAAGTGCCGCCGAGAAGAGAACTAACAGAGGGAGGAATCTCTTGAAGTTTTCTTTACTCACCGTGAACGTCATCCAAAGTATGAACACCATCAAAAAAAACCCCAGGGTTTCCGGCTTGGGTTGAGAATGGCTGTAAACGAAGGGTACTATGAAGGTAAGGAAAGCTGCAGATAGTAGGGAGGCGGTTTTATGCAGTGATATCCGGTAAACCAGTAGAAAAACAATCAGGGGAACTAGCGAAGAGAGTATCACCGGAGTAAAGCTCACCGACTCGTAAACGCCTATGCCGGTAAGCAGATGAAAGGAACCGCTTAAAGAAAAAAGACCTGGGAAAAAAGGGTATGCCCCTGCCCATCCGTCTATGCTCCTGTGCATACTGCCGGAAACTATCCATTGTTTAGTGTAGTAAACGTACTCCCCTGCATCCATGCCCCATAACGAGTGGCTAAAAAGTGGGTACGTTCTTACCAGTATGGAAAGTATAATGAGTGCCGCTAGTGCGTACCAATATGACCTTTTCATCATGGGTTTATAGGACGAACCGATAATAGTCTTTTTGTTTTGCGAACAAAGGAGTCGAAAATCGGGTGAAAGTGCCTGATATCTCGATATATGATGGAAGAGTCTTCAAAATATATATGGTTATGACGGGGGTGTTTACCTACATAGTTTACCGCTGTAATGGTGAAGATAATTCTCATGCAGAAAGTTGAGCCTTTCTAACGATCATCCCAGCTTCTTCGCTTTACGATTCTATTATCACGCACTCAAAGTTCCAACAGCCGTCTTCAAATCGACCGTACCTGAACCTCGATCACATCGATTTTCAATGTGTTCTCATCTTTCTCTATTAGGATCAAGCCCTTGTAGAGTCCATATTTTTTACACCTCTCTAGATGTGTGAGGAGCACTCAGGATCATCTCGGGGATTGGAACCTGTCAGGTTCTTAGTGATATTCGATCATTCCCTAATAATCAGTAATGGCATATGATATACTGGATGAATTTTCATGGATCGTGAAAATCTGTGAAATCACTAGACTTTTGACACCCCCCATATGAAGAGCTTGAATATTGTATCTAATTTAACCCAAGTTTGACAGTAAGAGATAAAAGGTGCTCTTAGTTCCGTTCTTTTTATGCAAACAAAAATAACATCCCTAAGAGCAAAGAAGATTTAGCGGAAAAAAAACATACAATTCTTTTCCACTGATAACTCATCACAGAAGCGCATTCAACTGTTCTGTGGATCGTTATAGAACCGAACAACATATCGATGGTTTTCTAGTCTCAAGAAGATAGTTCCTGGTGGAAAAACTTCTGTCAAATCCATCTTCGTGATAATGGTAAAAGGCACAAGCTTTTTACGGAAATTGTATCTTTTACTAGTTGAGGAGACCGAAATGTTGTTTAAATTGTTTCGTTTTCCTCTTAAATTAGCGGAGCAAACTGTCAAACTTGGGATTTAAGAGGGACCTAGATATTTCCTCAATAAATTACGACCTCTGATCCCGATCAAACTTATCGGACTTCCCAGATGCTACTACCCTGAATAGGATCAAAGCTATGATTATAACGACGACTACACCGAGTAAAAGGTACACCTCTCCTCCTTCTCCCTCATCCTCGAACTCCTGCCACTGCAGATACGGGTAGCCGTCGTTCTTATTCTCATCGATATCCCAAACCTCGTCGAATTCCCAGCCGGCGTCGATGTATGAACTCCTGCTTTGCATCTCTGCCGTGTTCACCCCAGTGGCGTCACCGGCGGTTTCATTCTGTCCGCTGGTCTCAATGTCCCAGAAGTTACCGCTCATCTCGTAATCACCACCGGTATCCACACTTCCAGCGAAGCCTTTATCGGTCGGGTCTTCTGCATCTTCGTAATGCACGCCGCCCGTGGAGTAGCAGTTGATTATTTCCCCTCGAAAAATAGGGCTGACGAAGCCTGCTTTCCCCCCATAATTACGGCCAACGAAGCCACCGAAGTTTGTGCTAGTTGAACCGGATTTGCGGGTTATGGTTCCTGTAGAGTACGAGTTCTCAATCGTGTCACCGTTCCATCCCACGAGCCCGCCTACATTGCTGTCACCGCTAACGTTTCCCGTAGCATACGAGTTCGACACCGTGCCTTCGTAGTTCGATCCCACGAGCCCGCCTACATTGCTGTCACCGCTCACGTTTCCCGTAGCATACGAGTTCTCCACCGTGCCTTCAATATTCCGTCCCACGAGTCCGCCTACCCAGTCTATTCCGCTAACGTTTCCCGTGGCATACGAGTTCTCCACCGAGTCACTGTTCCGTCCCACGAGCCCGCCTACCTCATAGTTTCCGCTTACATCTACATCAACCATACCAACGTTCCTGATATTGCCACTTGGAGAAACGTATCCGAACATACCCAAAATAGAGGTAAAAGACATATTTATGTGCAGATTTGAGATAGTGTAATTCTGCCCATCGAATTCAGCTGCAAGATACGGTACGTACAGCCCAGGTGCAGTGGATAGATCTATACTGGCTGCCAGTCTGAATCTGTATCCTTCTCTACCGGCAAATCCCAGCAAGTCACGTATACCTTGAACTTTACTTATCCCATAGTATTCTCCATTAGATACAAGTGTATCGCTGTAGTCCGTTATCTCAAGAGATAAACCATTGTCGAACCAATTTTGATACTGTTCATCAAAAAGACCTCCTATGGTCAGATGATGTCCGTCATTGATCAACACTTCGTTGACATTGTAATGGGAGTTCGACACCGTGTCCCAGTTCCGTCCCACGAGCCCGCCTACCCAGTCTATTCCGCTAACGTTTCCCGTGGCATAGGAGTTAGACACCATGCCGCGATTGTCTCCCACGAGCCCACCTACATAATCCTCACCGCTCACGCTTCCGGTTGCATACGAGTTCGACACCGTGCCTTCATCGTTAAACCCCACGAGTCCGCCTAAATAATTACTACCGCTCACGCTTCCCGTGGCATAGGAGTTCGACACTGTGCCTTCCACATTCCTTCCCACGAGCCCGCCTGCATACGAGCCCGTTCCGCTAACGTTTCCCGTGGCATACGAGTTCGACACCGTGCCTTCGAGGTTGATTCCCACAAGCCCGCCTAAATTACCTCTCCCGCTCACGTTCCCTGTAGCATAGGAGTTTGACACTGTGCCCCGATTGTCTCCCACGAGCCCGCCTACATTATTTCCACCGATCACGCTTCCAATAGCATACGAGTTCGACACTGTGCCTTCGTTCTTTCCAACAAATCCTCCTACATACCGGTCCGATCCGATCACGTCACTTATGGCATAGGAGTTCTCCATTGTGCCTTTGTTCCTTCCCACAAGCCCACCTACCCTCCAGTTGCCTGTCACATCAGCATCAATCAAACCGATGTTGCGAACTTCTCCACCGATGCCGATATTTCCAAACAGGCCGATGTAGTGAGTGCTCGGGCGGTTGATGTATAATCCGCTGAGGATGTAATTTTTCCCGTCAAAACTGCCTGTAAAACTGCTGTCATAATATCCCACCGGCTCGAAACCCTCATATTGTACTTCCGTGGTCCGATACTCGATATATAACTGACCAGTTGTAGCTACGTTCAGCTTGATTATACCCTCATTTGCATCCACTATGTTCACATCGTTAGACACCTCGCTACCGCCATCAAGGTCACGGGCGACCAGTATCTCATCTATCGGTCTGTAATAAAGGGTGTATTCTCCGGGACTAGTGCCGACTACCGGGCCATACCCGAACGTCTGGTTGAACTCATCACCGAGCATGTTCCACCCTTCGGTCGCACTCGCATCGATATCGTTCACCAGGACGTAATCCGCGGACAGGTCGTCCTTCATGGCCTGAAGCTCCTCCACCGTAGATATCTCTATCGGGTCGTATTCTAAAACGTTCTCGCCTCCACTGGAGGTTTCAAAAGATAGTATAGAAATTACTGTCATGAATAAAATGAGAGTCATGCAGATTGCATACAACTTTGGATGTTTGATGTTCATCAAGATTTCACCTATTGCGATGAATTTAGGGCAAATATGGTATATAATCCTTTTCCGAAAGGCATATGTATATATATATATATATATCATTTATCCCCTACTATGATTAGTACAATTAAAGCGTATAAAACATTTGCCTTTGTGCTGTGCTTTGTGATATTGAGTGCAACCTTTTCATCGGCGGCGAGTTCGTTGAATGAAGATCGATGGAATCTCGTAATCTGCGAAGAAAGGGTGGAAGAAGTATTATCCGCATCTTTGATAGGAACGTTGAATAATAATTCTGATGGAACCGTCGAAGTTTTTATAAACCTGCCTTCGGCGCCGTCAGATGCGATTTCTTCCGCTCGGAGAAACTACGGTAGGTCAACCGCTGTAGAGATATCAAAAAATCATGCAGAAACGACCCAGGAACCAATACTCGAAATAGTTGAACAACGCGGTGGAGAGATAATCAACCAATTTTGGCTGACCAATTCAATATTTGCGGAGGTCCCCGTTTATGAACTCGAGAGTATTGCACAGATCCCACAGATACAGGGGATACATGAAAATTTTGAATTTGGTTTATTGGATTATGAAGTCAATGAAATCGGTTTAGAAGATGGAAATTCAGATTATTTGCATTCCTTAGTTATAGGATCAGACACCCCGGACCCTGACGACGAGTGGCATCTGGATGCAATCAATGCCCGCGATGTATGGGATGAGGGGTATACCGGTGAAGGTGTAACAATCGCTGTGTTGGATACTGGTGTAAATCTAGATCATAATGAATTTGGGGGCGATAATGATCATTATTGGCATGATGTATATGATGAGCATAGTGACCCATCTGATGGTGATGGACACGGAACAGCTGTTTCTGCACTGGTTGCAGGAAGTAACCTTGGTGTAGCTCCTGATGCGGACCTTTATCATGTTAACGTTTTTGATGGGCCATACGCATATCTTGATAAGATTATCGACGGCTTAGAATTCATTTCTTCTAATACCGAATCTGACGTAGTAGTAATGTCACTTGGAGGTGTTTATGATGATGATGCAGATAGCATACATGATAAGATTAATGATTTGGGTATTATACCCGTAGTAGCCAGTGGAAACAAACCTGGAATAGAACATGTAAATACATTGGCAATCCCCCAAAGTGCCATCGCAGTTGGAGCTTCCGATGAAAACAACTACATTCCTGAGTTTAGCCTTGGTGGGTTGATCAATTCAGATTATCCTGGTGCCTGCACAGAACATGATCAGGATTACATAAAGCCCGATTTCGCAGCGCCCGGTAAAGATATAGTGCTCGCAGTAGTGGGAATGACCTGTATATATCGGACAGCGGAACCTCATTCGCAGCCCCTATAGTTGCAGGCACCATCGCACTGATGATCGAAGCCTATAGTCCTAATTATCCATGCCAATCTCAAATCTATGATACTTTGGCAAGCACTGCGACTCCTTCAGAAAGTGCTAATGAGGGAACGAGCCTTAATGAAATGAACACAAGATGTGGTCATGGAATTATCGATGCCTATGGAGCGGTAAATAAGATAGCGAATCCGGTATTCATCACTTCACCTCTCCCTGGAGAATATGTCTTTGATGATATAACCATTGAATGGGTGATCAATTATCCTGATGGGATAGGGGAAATTAAAGTATCATTGAATAACGATAATACTAATACTATGTATTCAAAAACATTTGTTGGGGGCGCAGATGATCAAGATGATCAGACAGATTATGAAATCGGTTTCCCAATAAAAACTCATACCTTCGAGAATGTAGCTAGCGGAGAATATACCGTAACTGTGGAACTTAAACATGATGCTAATAATGTTATTGCGGAGGATTCAGTTACATTCATTGCTTGGTCGGAAGAAGAGTACGTTACTGAAATCAGCGTTGATATGGACAAAGATGAATACTACACTAGCGATTACACAACTTCCGGTGCCTCGCCTTATGTTAGACCTGAGTTCACAATCCATTTGGGGAATAGTATAGATTTTGAACAGCTCTCCGATGATATCACCTATGATATCACGATGGAAGTTAAGATAGAAGGAGAAGATTGGAATACTATTATGTACTTCTGGGATCTCCAGATAGGTACGATAACAGAAGAAATATCGTTCTTCGTTCCTGAAGGCGTTGAAGATAAATCCGTATC
>JAWOAU010000080.1:0-7469 GCA_046498385.1 Thermoplasmata archaeon
CAATAAAATGCATATCACCAATACCGGTACGTATTTCCATTTCATGAAAGGGGTGTAACGATTGGGTGTATATAATATTTGTCATTATAAGTACATGTAAAATATGTTTATTCGTCGCTCTGCAAAACCTATTTATTGCATTAGAAAAATGTGCATGCGGGTGCAAACATGCAGGAACTGGTAGAATACGGTATCCAGAAGATGGATAGTATGGGACTGGACTACGGAGACCTTAGAATCTCCGATATATCAACACAGGAAATAAGTGTTAAGAACGGTTCGGTAGAAAGTATAAAGGATAATTTGAGCAGCGGGGTGGGGATCAGGATCTTGAAGGACGGCTGGGGCTTTGCCTCAACGTCCACACTTACAAAACAAGGGGTGGAAAGGGCCGTAGAACGGGCTCTCAAGATCGCGAAGGCTTCATCACTGGCATCGCCGGAAGTGACCCTGGCACCGGTGAAGGTGTACCGGGACGAATACGTGGGCGAATGCAAGAAGGATCCCTTCAAGGTTCCCCTTGAAGAGAAACTTGAACTTCTCATGGAAGCAGAGAAGAGGATGAAGGTTGATGATCGCATAAAGGTGACCAACGCCACCATGATGGCTTGGAGATTCAAGAAGTGGTTCGCATCCACCGAGGGGGCCAGGATCGAACAGGATATTGTCCAGTGCGGCGCGGGAATAAATGCCACCGCCACCGACGGGAGTGACATGCAGAGAAGAAGCTACCCCAACTCCTTCGGCGGTGTATTCAGATCCATGGGATACGAGTTCATCGAATCCCTAAAGATGATCGAGCACGGTGAACAGGTGGGTAAAGAGGTCGTTGAACTGCTCAAGGCGGAACAATGCCCGTCGGAAGAGATCGACCTTATACTTGAACCGTCACAACTTGCACTGCAGATACATGAAAGCTGCGGCCACCCAACAGAACTGGACAGGGTTTTGGGAACCGAGGCAAGCTACGCGGGAACCAGTTTTCTTACCCCTGACAAGCTCAACAAGCTCATATACGGTTCGGAAATAGTGAACCTGGTGAACGATGCCACAGAACCCCGGGGACTCGGTACCTTCGGTTACGATGACGAGGGTGTGAAGGCAAGGAGTGTGGACATGGTCAGGAACGGACTTTTTGTCGGATACCAGAGCTCCAGGGAAGATGCGGCTCAGATAGGGGTGGAGGTAAGCGGTAACATGAGGGCGGACGGATGGCAAAATCTTCCCCTGGTAAGGATGACGAACATCAACCTTGAACCGGGTGACTGGTCAAGGGAAGAGATCATAGAGGAGACCGAGGACGGTATAATCATGGACACCATAAAGAGTTGGAGTATAGACGACAAGCGACTCAACTTCCAGTTCGGAACAGAGGCCGGATATCGTGTCAGGAACGGAGAGATCGTGGGCCTTATAAAGAACCCGACGTACACCGGTATAACCTATGAATTTTGGCGTAAATGTAATGCCATCGCAGGAAACAACGAATGGGAGATGCACGGATTCCCCAACTGCGGCAAGGGAGAACCACCCCAGACCATGCATGTAGGCCACGGGTGTGCGCCGTCTCGATTCGAGAAGATACGAGCGGGGGTGGGAAAATGGTAGGTCCCGGCGAATTCGAGAAAGTGGTGGAGCTTGTGATGAAGGAAAAAAAGGCGGACGAGGCCGAGGTTAGGATTATCTACTCGGACTCATCCCTCACAAGGTTTGCAAACTCCAGGATACACCAAAACGTCGCCAGGGAGATGATCAATGTATCCATAAGGGCGGTGAAGGGAAAGCGTGTGGGCGCCGCAGGTGTGGGCACCCTGAACAGTGAACGGGTCATTGAATGCCTTAGAAACGCGGAAAAGATCGCCACATTGCAGCCCGAGGACCCGAACTTCAAGGGATTGCCCGGTAAAAGGCCAGGGAAGAACGAACCAGAACGCTACGACGAATACACCGCCAAGCACCCGCCCGAAGAAAAGGCCGAGATGATCGCGGACATGATCAAGTACGCCGGAGACAATAACGTTGACAGGATCTACGGTGCCCTGGCAACGACGGATTCGTCGGTGTTCATGGCCAATTCAAACCATATCAGGCAGTCCGGTAAGTTCAGCCGGGCGGACCTGTCCACCACCGTGATCGCCGACTGGGACGGAGACCGGGGATTCGGCAGGGCGGAGGTATGCTCGGGAGATATAAGGGATATAGATCACACCGCGGTGATCAAAACCGCCGTTGATAAGGGTTTGAACAATATGGACACCGTGTCCGTCCAACCCGGTGAATACACGGTAATACTGGAGCCCATGGCGGTCAACAGCCTTGTACTTTATCTGAGTATGATGGGATTGAGTGCAAAGGCGGTCCAGGAACAAAGGAGTTTCATGAACGGTAAGTTCGGTGAAAGGATAATGGACGAACGCATCAATCTGGTTGATGACGCCTTCAACGAAAAGACCATCGGCTACGGTTTCGACTTCGAAGGTATGCCAAAACAGAGAGTTGAGATGATAAAGAACGGTGTTGCCAATGCCGTTGTTTACGACTCCTACACCGCCGGAAGAGAGGAAGGAAAGGAATCCACCGGTCACGCACTCCCCATGCCCAGTTCATACAGTCCGATGGCAATGAACCTGATAATGGAAGGGGGGGATTCATCGGTAAAGGAGATGATCGAGGACACCGAGAAGGGCATACTGGTAACCAGGTTCAACTACCTCGGGGTGGTACATCCCGTGAAAAGCATCGTTACAGGCCTTACCAGGGATGGAACATGGCAGATAGAGGATGGCGAGGTAACAGGCCCTGTGAAGAACCTGAGGTTTACACAGAACCTTGTGGATGCCTTCGATTCCGTTGAACTTATCGGTAAGAAACAGGAGCTCTTTGCCATGGGATGGCTGTCCGGTCACGTAACCTGCCCGGCACTCAAGATAAACAACTTCAACTTCACTGGTGGTACGGAGTTCTGAGCTATCAATCGTTCAGTTCCCTGATCCCTGCCTCCAGGAGGGGAGAAAGACCCGTCACATCATCCCAGTGGGCAACCTCGACGGTCGAATGAGAGTATCTTACCGGCACGCCTATGGCCATGGTAAGAGGTCCGAATTCCTGAAGCGCCATTCCGTCGGTGGTACCCCCGGTCACACCATACTGTACCGGTATCCCATTGTCCTCAGCCACCTTTTTGAAGTGCCTCACCAGTTTGGGAGATGATATGGCTCTAACATCAACCATCCTGAGAACTGGCCCTTTGCCCAATTTGATCGGTTTGTAAAAGGATTTCAATCCGGGTGAATCCGAGGTCGTGTACGTATCCAAAGCGATCACGTAATCCGGTTTGAGCATATTGCCCACCACCTTTGCACCCCTGAGACCGATCTCCTCCTGGACGCTCCACACCAGGGTAAGATGTTTACCGGTATCCTTCAACTTCCTGGCCAGCTGTATCAATGCGTAGCACCCTATTCGATTGTCCATAGCCCTTCCGGCAAGTATCTTTCCACGAAGGGGTCTGAGAGTCTTCATGAAGGTGATGGAGTCGGGAACGTCGATCCCAAGCTCCCTGACCTCCTCTGAAGAACCGGCACCCACGTCAACGTAGGTGGATGTCCAG
This sequence comes from Thermoplasmata archaeon, assembly GCA_046498385.1. Taxonomy (GTDB): domain Archaea; phylum Thermoplasmatota; class Thermoplasmata; order Halarchaeoplasmatales; family Halarchaeoplasmataceae; genus Halarchaeoplasma. Next base: position 3,611 of record JAWOAU010000080.1, read on the forward strand.
GGAACTATCTCATCTCTTTTATCCTGATCCGTGGTAAGGTGAGGAGCCTTGTGACCGATCACTCCGTTCACCGGCCCCTCTGAAGTATGTATGGTTACATGCCTACCGAGCAACAATGAATCCTTGACACCACCTATCTTCATAACCCTGAGAAAGCCGTTATCCTCTATGTTGGATACCACCATGCCCACTTCATCCATGTGTGCGACAATGGCTATGTGAGGCCCTTCTCCCGGGAATTCCAGGATAAGATTACCGATGTTATCGACCCGGGTCTCACCAAGATCCGATACCATGGTTCTTATTGTTTCACATATTTCGTCCTCGTATCCCGACACTCCGGATGCCTTTATCAATTTCTCGAATTCGTCTATTCCTTTAAGTTCTTTCATTTTGATCTCTCCTCAAGGGGGGGACCCCTTTATTTCATGTGGAACTCAGATAAAGGGAGGGTTCTTTACTTCCGCCTTGTTTTGCTTTCCCCTTATATCCACGAATACCTCGGTACCTTCCTCATGGTAACCGGGATCCAGATAAGCCAATGCGATTCCTTTTTTGATGGCAGGTGACCGGGTCCCGCTTGTTATCTCACCTATCTTTTTATCACCGTCTAATACGGAATATCCGTTACGAGGGATTCCACGATCTATCATCACGAGTCCCTTCAATATCTGATGTTTCTTTTCCTTGATCTTTTCCAGGGCATCCTTTCCGACGAAATCATGATCCCAGTTAACGGTATGCTTCTGCCAGCCGGTTTCGATGGTGGTCCTTTCCTCGTTGAAATCCTGTCCCGACAGTAAGAATCCGAATTCCAATCTGAGAATATCCCTGACCGATAAACCACATGGAACAGGGGGGTCCTTCAACTCAAGGAACTGTTCCCATAGAACTTTACCGGATTCCACCGGTAGGACTATTTCGAAACCGTCTTCACCCGTGTAACCACTCTTCTGTACCAGGGGTGCATCGGTCATGGGCCATTTTTTATCAAATGGCTTCATGACATCCTCGTTTATCTTAACTGATCGTGCGGTGAAGAAATCCATATCGGAAACATCCTCATCGCATACCTGTTTCATGATATCCACTGACTTGGGACCCTGCAAAGCGATCATCACCGTTTCGTCGGAAATATCTGTGATACACTTATCACCACCGTGCTCCTCTAACCACTCTTTTATCACAGGTGTGCGCCCTGCATTCGGGACTATGTAGCACGAATCATCATCCAAACGAGTAACTATGGTATCATCTATTATACCACCCTTTTCGTTCAATATGTGAGCATATTTTAATTGCATATTTTTCGATTTGGTTATATCCATCGTACAGTGTTTGGACATAAATTCCAGTGCACCATCCCCCTTTAAATACAGTTCACCCATATGCGATACGTCGAACATGCCAGCCTTGTTCCTGACCGCGAAATGTTCCTTGTTCGTACCGGAAAAGGTCAGTGGCATCTCCCAACCTCCGAATTCGGTCATCTTAGCTTCAGGGTATTTTTCATGTAAGGGTGTCTTTTTCATGTATAGCCTTAAAGGTTCACTGTTTAAAAATCTTTACTAATTTCAACAGAGCCTGTCTGAGAATTAGTTGTTCATAAAATTAGATAAATGCTTGATATTGTTCCTGCTCCTCTTAGCTAACCTTTTTTCTAGCAGGTCCTCAACGTTTATGCTGAGGTTCTTGCTTTCCAAAGTTTCAATAGATTATGTGAAAGATTAATCAGATTCCATTCACCTTTCACTTTTTCTGTCCCTCTAAGCAGCAGTTTTCCTAATCCACGATTTTTGATCTGCCCTATAACAGGTTCGACAGAGGTACTTCTCTTTTTGTAGATTTCTTTGCCTTTTTTGGTACGTAATTTCCTTTCCATCCGCTCTTTAAATGTTGCGTCCTTAGGAATTCTCCCTCTTGGCGGCGGACTTTCACGTATCTTTTTCCGTTCTTTCCAATTCTTTTCTGTTGCTACATAGAGTTCAATATCTGGAGGGATAGCCTTCAAATAATCTTCATACCAGTATCCAGCATCCATGGTAGCATTTTTTGGAGGTTTTCCAGTATTTTCCTCCATCTTTTTCATCATTGGTAATTGTTGATGCTTATCGTTGCAGTCCTGGACGATATCCGCGGCAACGATAACCTGTGAATCACAGTCAACTATGATTTGTCCGTTGTATCCTTGGACATAGCCGTTACGGGTTTTCATAACTCTGCTATTTGGATCAGTAATGCTTGCTTTTGCATCTTTGTCAGGTTCTTTAGATATTTCTTTTAGTTTTCTTCCCCTGAGATTTTAAAGTGCGGATCTCCTCTTGCAGTTCGTCTTCTTCGGCCATTCTATTCCGAATACACACTGGAACACAATAAGATTTTCGGGACGGTGTTATTGGCCTTTTTCTTCTTGAATATCCACAATGAAAGAACTCATCGGTCGGACATATTGTTTTACTTCGTCCTTGTATAGGATGCTAGAGTTGTCAGGGAGATATATAGTACACCTATGTTTCCCCATCTCGATAATCTTGTTTTCAGAGAGATCTCTATCATATGTTATAAAGTGCCAGATACCCTTGATCTTATTCTCATCTAGTGTATTCATGTTTTCGGTAAAGGATTGTTTCCATCGCTCCCTGAAAGTTCTTTTACAGGATATAGCAATGTGCCATCCGTCTGAACATTCTACCATCTTATCTACTTCAAGACTAGCTCGAATATGTTCGGGCACCAGTTCTACATCGGTTATCCCGAAATATTGAAGGATGAATCCGGTAACATCTTCTAATGAACGACCACCGCGCCCTTTACGTTTTTGACCGGCTCTCCTTTCGAATTCCTGTACAAATGTTGTGATAATATAGTCCATGTCTTCCTGTTGCGAAACAAAATCTTTCTTTTTTAGTATCTCACGAAGAATTCCTAAGCCCTCAACTACTTGAGCACGTTCAACGCTTATGCATCCTTTCATACCTAAATCATCCCATATCTCAATTACGTCGCGTAATCCCCTTTCACCGAATTTATCGAGATAGGCAAGGGCGATAGGTTTTGCTATCTCAAAATCACTACTCGGAATTTCATTCAGCATCAATGAAATAGGAACTATTATATGTTTCATGGTCAATCCAAGTATTAAAAGATCATTCCAATCTGTAATCATGGGGTCAAGATCGATACACAGGCGTTTTGCTTCCTCTCTCGCTTTAGTTCCTTGACGTCTGGAATCTATAAGAAAGTTAAAAACCGCTTGTTTGATAGTTTCGATGTCTGTGTTTTTACGGGTGCACATCTCGGATATTATTTTAGATGACTGAACCATGGTGCTATTTTAAGTCCCGATACCCCCGTATCTATCGGATTGGATGAGCATTCTTGCAAACCAATATGTTTTATCGAAAGGATTTTTCAAAGTTCTCTCCACAATATCTATGTCTTCATCTCGTATTATGTCCTGGAGCCTACTCATCAGGAGGCCTCCAAAAGTCTAAGATATATTCGAATGTAGTTCCCATCGTTATGTAATTCGACGGCCAGCCGAATATACCTATGTTATTGACTATATTTCTTCGGTCCCAAATGATTGTATTTCTCAATTCGTATCCCGCCTTTTCCATAGCATCTACGATGTAGATGTGGATAGGGATCCTTTTGTTCTTCCACCACATGTCTGCAACGTTGATCACATTGTGTCCTTTTACCTTTAATTTGGGCAACAATTTTTGGTAAATATATTGCATTTCGTCGCTGAAATCCTCAATATCGCATCGATCCCCATGCTGGGAGATATTCCATCTAATTCTATTCCTTCCGTTACATCGCTGTTGAATAAGCCCGTCATGATTACACCTATACA
>JAWOAU010000106.1:0-12751 GCA_046498385.1 Thermoplasmata archaeon
ATTTAATAGAAGAGGACGATACCTTATTTACGTGGCAAAACACCGACACATCCGGTCTCTTCGATAACACAGATACCGGGGAATATGATGTGACGGCTTCATATGAAGGTGTAACTTCAGAACCTACCGTAGTAACGGTTGAACCGGAGGATGTGGATTACGTAGTTATATCACCCGATGGAACAGAAACGATTACTGCAGGAGATACACTGGAATTCACCGCATATGCATACGATCGATACGATAATTTGATCACCGACTCCACTGTGGAATTCGCATGGCAGAACGCTGAAAATGGAATATTCAACAAATATATTGCAGGACTGTATGAAGTAACGGCGACCTACAAAGGAGTCACTTCTGCACCAACTATAGTCACCGTTCAGAATGACGATGTACATACAATAGATATAACACCTAGCGCGGACACAACTATTAAAGCCGGGGAAACAGTAAATTTCTCCGCAGCAGCATACGACCAGTATGGTAATTTAATAGAAGAGGACGATACCTTATTTACGTGGCAAAACACCGACACATCCGGTCTCTTCGATAACACAGATACCGGGGAATATGATGTGACGGCTTCATATGAAGGTGTGACTTCAGAACCTACCGTAGTAACGGTTGAACCGGAGGATGTGGATTACGTAGTTATATCACCCGATGGAACAGAAACGATTACTGCAGGAGATACACTGGAATTCACCGCATATGCATACGATCGATACGATAATTTGATCACCGATTCCACCATGGACTTCGCATGGCAGAACGCTGAAAATGGAATATTCAACAAATATGTTGCAGGACTGTATGAAGTAACCGCCATTTATAGTGGAGTTTCGTCATCACCGACAACCATGACCGTTGAACCAACAGATATTGACAGGATCGAAATAGCCCCCCATGAAGAACAAAATATACAAGCTGGACAGACAATAGAATTCTCAGCAATCGCATACGATGAATACGATAATCCCGTAGAAAATGATAACGAAGAGTTCCTATGGATAAACACCGATGAGAACGGAGTATTCCATCAAAGCGATGCCGGAGAATATCAAGTAACGGCTTCATATGGAGACATTACTTCATCTCCTACATCCGTAACCGTTGTACCCGGAGAAGCTGACTACATCATTTTATCACCCCAAGAAAGGGATACTATTGAGGCAGGTGTGATCCTGCAGTTCTCAGCAGAAGCCTACGACGGATATGATAATTTAATCACGGATAGCACAACGGACTTCTCCTGGAAAAATGCAGACCGCTTCGGCATATTCAACAAAAGTAGGGTAGGAAAATATAATATTACAGCCTCTTACAAAGGAGTCACGTCTGGCGTTATAACAATCACAGTAGAGCCGGCAGAAGTATGCTTGGTGACCATTACGCCCGATACATCCCAAACTATCAACGCCGGTCAGACCGTAGAATTCTCAGCAGCCGCATACGATGAATATGGCAACATGATCGAAGATCATGCCGCAGAGTTCATATGGGTTAACACGGATGACAGCGGTTTATTTGTCGAAGCAACGGCCGGGGAATATGACGTGACCGCGGCATACCAAGAGGTAATATCAGATTCCATTACTGTAATTGTTGAACCAGGTGATACCGGCAGCATAGTTATAACCCCAGAAGATTCAAACGTAACCGCCGGAGACACACAAACTTACACCGCAACCGCATATGACGAATATGGCAATGAATTCGACGTGACAGGAGACATTCATTGGTCCATAGATGAAGAAGCTGGGGGAGGTTGGGTAAATAACGTATACACGTCTCGATTCGCAGGGTCGTGGACGGTGACAGCTACTTACGGTACATTGGAGGATACCGCATCTCTCACGGTTGAACCAACAGAGGCTTACCGACTGTTTATCACCCCCGGTATCTCCACAATAACTGCCGATGATACGGAAATTTACAGCGCAGTGGTATACGACCGATTCAACAACGAGGTAGAAGATGTTACCGACGAAATCAATTGGTCCATAGAGAACGCAGCCGGTGGGGAGTGGGACAAAAATATATACATTTCCCAATTCACCGGAATATGGACGATTACTGGTCAATGCGGTAATTTAACAGATAATGCGATATTAACGGTAGAGCCAGGTGCAGTTGAAATCGTTAACATATACCCATCACAGGGACAAACGGTTTCAGTAGGACAGGATATATTGTTCTCTGCGGAAGCATATGACGGTTCTGGGAACCTACTTTCAGACGATGCTAGGGATTTTGCTTGGAACAACGCTATCAACGGCATATTTAACCAAAATGATGTTGGAAATTACGAGGTTACGGCCACATATCAAAACGTAACATCAGATACAACAAATGTAATGGTTGAAAAAGCGAATTTTGTGATTGAAATAACAGATTTCGATGACAAAGTAAAAGAAGGAGAGCGATTAACTATATCATATCGCGTGGTAAACACCGGTGGTGTTGAAGGCACCTATGATATAGTATTCAATATAGATGGCAACCAGTTTAAAATCTATCCAGATCTCAAACTAGACGTTGACGAAGAATTCAACGGTAGGTTTACATGGAAAACCGAAGAGAAAGGAACTTACGAGCTTGAGATCACAAACGAACATGACACAGCATCAGTGAAGGCCTCAGTAGAGAGTGATACGGGAATCAACCTATCAAACTATTACTGGCTCGTGATCCTGTTTCTATTGATCGCAGTAATAGTGCTGCTATTTGCCGCGAAGTTCTTGAAAGAAGAATTTATAGATACTAGGATAAAAGAATCGGACACCGGAGACGGCGTCGAAACCTATGACCATGATGAAGTTGAAAAGATTAAAGAAAAAGAATATGAAAACTCACAAGCGGCGATGGCATCACTCAAAAGCAATTATCGAAGATACAATGAGTATGCAAAACGGCTTGAATATCTCGAAAAAAGAGAAAGTGTTTTAGATGAAAAATTAGCGAATAACGATATTGCTAAAGACAATTACGACAGAGCCATAGGAAATATTGAGATAAATAAGCTGGATATCGAAGAAAAGCTAACTTCCCTACAAGATGAAATCCTAGAATAGATTTGGTCGACCTGTGGAGATGTGATACCTTATTTAGCTATGATGCTCAAGTTTGAGTCACATTCTAAACCGTTTTCAGGAAAATAATAAGTATACCGAGCCCTACTTAAAGATATGAAAAGACTAACGTACAAGGATGCAGGTGTGGATATAGACGCAGAGGAGGAAGGCATCTTCGCTTTAAAACGTATGTTGGGGTTTAGAAGAAAGGGGATCGGAGCTGCTATAGAGGGAGAATTTACAGGACTCATAGACTTCGGCGATTTCGCCCTCACACTGTGCACAGACGGCGTTGGAACCAAGTTGCTGATAGCAGATGCTATGGAGAAGTGGGATACGGTTGGTATCGACTGCATTGCTATGAACGTGAACGACACCATATGCCAGGGTGCCGAACCAATCGCGTTTGTAGATTACTTAGCCGTAGAGGAGCCGGACCCAATATTGATGCGGGAGTTAGGTAAAGGATTGAATCGCGGTGCCGAACTAGCCAACATTTCAATAGTCGGTGGAGAAACCGCAACCTTGGGGGAAATAGTCAAGGGATTCGATATCGCGGGGGCGGCTTTGGGTTATGTAAAAAAAGAAAATATCATAGATGGTGAAGATGTTGTTCCAGGGGATAAAATAATAGGACTACCTAGTTCGGGTATACACTCCAACGGATTAACCTTGGCTAGGAAAATAATAGAAGAGGGAGATTATGATTATCACGACCAATGTGAATACGGAATTATTGGCGAACTGCTCCTAGAACCCACTGAAATATATGTTAAAACCGTAATGGATCTTATTAAAGACGTACATATTAAAGGAATGGCAAATATCACTGGAGGCGGACTAAGGAATTTAAAGCGTATAAATTCATCCTGCGGTTATAACATCATCGATCCTCTACCGACTAATCCTGTATTCGAGTTTTTACAAAGCGAAGGTGACGTTACGGACAAAGAGATGTACCAAACATTCAACATGGGTATGGGATTGGCTTTGGTTGTTTCAAAAGAACACGCAGAAAAACTGGCGGTGAAAACCAGAGGCAAGGTTGTAGGAGAGGTAATAGAAGGAACCGATGTATTACTCGACGGGAAAGATATACGATATTGAACATACTTCAACCCCAAAGTTGATCATATCCATGTAATAAGTTATCTTATTAAATTTTATTTTCAAAATAATTATAAATACTACCCTGTGTATGTAGTATACATGAGACAAATAAGAGCAAGACAAAAAAACGCATACGACCTATCAAGCCTCTTATCGAACTACGGTCTTGTTAGATAGAAAGGCACTCTGATAGGGGCTCCTAAAACCTTTTCTTTTTTTAATATGAGGGCACCGTAAAAAGGTCACGTCACTTGAAAAGTCTTCATGGAATGTCTTTTCCCCCTCTAAAAACGGAGGGTTTCATGGAGTAAATTGGATATCTCTAGCGTGTTTATGATCGCCCGACCCTTTTTACAGTGCCCTCTTAATATTTATCACTTAAAAAAAGACTCGGATTTGTATATAAAACAATCGCAGATCCATTATACTCACATCTGTAATCGACAGAGAAACAGATAACACACAGAAATAACAAAAAAATGTGGTTCAGTGAAGGTTTAAAGGGAGTTCATACAAGTATCAATATGTTCGCTGCACCGCTTTTTCCACAATCTCATACCCATATCCTTAAAACCATCTCGAAGCTCTTTTAACCTTCTGAGACCCTCTTGGTAGTTTTCCTTTTTTATTAGTAAAAGTGCGAGGTCATAGCGTGTCAAACACAATTCAGGCCTATTGTTCAACCCCTGTAGAAGCTCCCCTGATTTTGTCAAATATTCATAAGCCTCTTCGTATTCGCCTTTGCTTCTCATTATTCTACCGAGCATTCTTTGTGCAAGCGCCTTGGCTAAGTTGTTTTTCTTACCCTCAGCTAGGGACAAAGCTCTTTTTCCATGCTCCAGAGCCTGGGGGATATCGCCTTTCAGATAATACACTTCAGTCAGTCTAACTTCATTATTAACGGTTTCAAAAAGATCGCCCACTTTGTCATAAATCTCTATACATTTGTTGTACAATTCTAAAGATTTGTCCAGCTTGTCGGTTTCGAGGTATATGTCACCGATATTACCAATGGCTGAAGCATATCCTCTTTTATCACCCATCTTTAAACACATATCCTTGCTCTCTTCGTAATTTTCTTTTGCTTTCATAAGGTCCCCTAGAAGATGATAACATTCCCCCATGTGATTAAGAGACATGGCTACAGCCCGTTGGTAACCTATGTCCTTCGATAATTCAAAGCACTTTTTATTTAATTCAAGCGAACGTTCTATCAAACCCTTTTGGATGTGAAGTTTGCCTAGGTTACTCAAGCTAAGGGCTTCGCCCCGCTTATCACCCATACATTCAAACATATCCAGACTTTTTTCAAACAATTTCTCTGCTTCTTGATTTCGACCCAGTATTCCTTGGATTATGCCCATGTTAACATAAACCGTTGCAATCGCTTCCTTCATACCCATTTCCTTCTGTATCTCAAGACTCTTTGTATATGCATCTAAAGACTTACCGAGATGTCCCTGATCTTCATATATAATACCAAGGTTGTTTAAGCTCCTTGCTACTCCCTCTTTATCTCCTATATCCCGGCGTATAGAAACTGCGGATTCTAGATAATTTAAGCCGTCTTTGTAGTTGCCTATACGTACGGATAAAGTCCCGAGATTATGAAGGGCCTCTCCAAGGGACGAAGAGGAACCCATGTCTTCTGCCAGCCTTCGCTCCTCCCGGAAAACATCCATAGCGTCTTGATTATTGCCTTCCTGCATCTTCGCCCAACCCTTGATATTCAATAGTTTACATCTCTCCACCGCATCATGCTCAACGGCAGAAAGTCCTTTTTCAATGCTTTTAAATGTCTTACCGAATTCACCTTGTTTCAGCCATGTGTCCGCAATCTTCCGATAGTGGCGTGAAATATCTTTATTCACTTTAGATGAAGAAATAAGGCGATCATAATAATTGCGACTCTTGTCATATTTACCTAATACCTTATGTACATCACCCAAATGCTCTAGAACGTGAATTTGCTGCTCCAGAGGAGCATTTTCCAATAATTTCAAACAATTCTCGTACATGACAATGGCATCTTCATGGGCATAGACCTTTTCTGCGGATTCCCCTGCTTCCATATAGTAAAATATCGCTTCCTCCGCCTCATCGCTTTTCTCATAGTGATACGCCAGGTCGGAATAATATCTTTCAATATTGTCAGCATATACCTTCTTGATGTGCTCCGCAACAATGGCATGCAGTCTTTTCCTTTTTAATCTAGGAACATTTCGATAAGCGGTTATATGTACGGACCGGTGGTTAAAGTGAAAGCGTTCACCGAAGGTGTCCTCATGCCAAAATTCACTTCCAAGTATTACATCGATATGATCAAGAAGATCTAGCTCGTCGAATCCGCTTAACGATAAAATAAGGTCGAAGGGTATTTCATCTCCGATCACGCTCCCCAATTGAAGCAATTTATACGGTTCGGGAGGCAGTGAATCTATCTTTTTTTTGATCACGTCTTGTATCAATCGTGGCAAACGAAACTCGTTTTCTTTAAGAGGAAAGGTATTGGTTTTAAGATCGATAGTACCATCGTCTATCAAAGCCTTCAAGTATTCACGAATAAAAAGAGGTATGCCGTCGCTCATCTCATGTAGGGTTTCTATAAAACCAGATGGTACCTCACCTATATTTAGCATGTTGTTAACCATTTCTCTTGTGAGGGATTTGTTCAAAGGCTTTATTGTAATAAACTTAGCCCGATGTTCTCTGAGAAGTCTTTCCTTTATTTCATTTAAAAAATGTTCATCTTTTATATCCTCCGGGCGGTAAGCAACCAGTAGGAGAATTCTGGAATCTTCCAGGTTAAGTGTTAGATAAAATAACATCTGAAGACTGGTTTTATCAGACCACTGCATATCATCTAAAAAGAGTATTAGAGGGGTTTCCTCGGAGCGTTCTTTGAGACGCCGTACAGTCTCGAAAAACGTCATCCTCCTCTGCATTTCAAATACTCGTTGGTTATCTGCCTTTATGTCCTTTGTGCCTGACATCCCCATCGGTATAAAATAGCTCATAAATTCTTCCGAATGGTCAAAATGTTTTCTAAAAGCCCTCTTAAAGGGAAGATAAGGATCTGATGTCTCAAAATGTGCCTTCCCCGATAAAAATTGAAATCCTTGATTCTCAGCATATTCTTTTAATTCCATTGCCAATCTTGTCTTACCTATACCTGTATCCCCGGATAAAAAAACCGTTGAACTGATGCCTTTTTTGATACGCATTAATTCCTTTTTTAATGTTTCTAGTTCACGTTCCCGTCCCACAAAAATATCTTCTTTTGTTTTGCCCTTAGTTAAATCTATTACGCCCTGGGAATCCAATTGTTTGATTGCATCTAGTATAGGGGTTTTGGAATCAATATATCGTCCTACGTCTCCGAGTTTGATTTTTATGTCTTCAGAGGAGGTCTTTAGTGCTACGACCTTTGATTTCAACGACCGGTTCAGTTCCTTTCCTTGTTCAATACCAGAGGGAGATAGAAAATAAACCTTCCTTCTCCGACTGTTCCCCTGCACATGACAGATCTTTTCTATTACAAGTCCTTCTTGGCACATCTTGTTGATTACCTGGGTCAAATGACCCCTGGTTATACCAATATTATCAGCTATTCCGGCCTGGGTAATATCATAAGGGACTTCCAAATCGTGCTGATAATTTTGATATTTTTTCAGATGTATTAACGTCCGGTATTTGGCGTCCACTGGGAACATATATATTGTGTTACGCCTTAGAAAGTTAATAATCTTTTTCTTAATTATTCAAAAAAGCGTAATGGAGGAGGAATGAATATATATGATATCTCAAAAAAACTAATTTACATGACATGCATGTACCAAAGGATGACCAAGGATTCGTCTAAAAAGGTGGCACTTGGTTCCACGGCAATCAATGTAATACTTTTCATTGTAAAGGCGACCATCGCTATACATATCGCAAGCTTATCCCTTCTTACGGATTCTATACACACGTTGACGGATAGTATAAGCTCTATCGGAGTGTATCTAGGGCTGCGATTATCGGACAAACCACCGGATGAGATGCATCCATACGGTCACGGGAGGGCCGAACACGTAGCAGTTTTGTTGGTAGGCTTACTTCTAGTGATTGGCGCTGTAAAGTTCCTATCCGACGGCGTTTTGGCACTGGTGTATGATGCACCGGTTATAGAGGTAGGTACCTCCTTCATGCTTGTTATTATCGGCACGGCGATTGTAAAATTGGGGATGTGGGCCGTAAGTTACTACATTGGAAAAAACGAAAGCACTGCATCGTTACAAGCAGATGCATGGCACCATCTCACAGACGTGTGTACCACAGTGCTGGTAATATTGGCACTTTGGGGAGCTTCCAATGGGCATCTGTATGCAGATTCCTTAGTAAGTATAGGTATATCTTTGTTTATTATGTATGTGGGGATAATCTATGCGAGAAACGCAATTAACGATCTACTAGGTGCTGCACCTTCTCAAGAATTATTGAAAGACATTAAAAGGAAGGCTGAATCTCTCGAGGGGGTGAAAGAAGTGCACGGAATTAAAGTGCATGATTACGGTAGGAGGGCGGCCATATCTCTGCATATGCGGCCGGAGGAATCCACCTCAGGTCTGGAGGGGCACCGGACCGCTCATGCATTGAAACGCCTACTTGAAGATACTTTTTCAGCGGCGGTAGAAGTACACCAAGACCCCTGGGAACCTCCGGAAGAACAGATCAATCATATCATACAAAACCTTGCAGATAATATGCATGACGTAAAAGACATACACAAAGTAAAGATACTTGAAAAGAAAGACGGTTTCTTTATTTCATTGCATATCATGCTTCCCAGAGGTATTAAATTGGAGAAAGCCCATGTTATAGGTACCAGTGTAGAAAAAAAGATCAATCGTACACTTAAAGAACGTCTCAATTTGGATATGGACGTACAGGTACACATAGAACCCAGTGATGAAAACTATGACTACTATGAAGTGCAGGAGCATCACATGTCTTGAACTGCATGCAAAAGTTATAATACCCCTTGTATTTTCAGAAGCATAGGTCTTTTTGGGCCTTAATAAAGGTGGTATAATGGCAAAAACCAAATTATCGGATGATCGAGACTTAACGGAAGAACAGAAGCTGTTCAAGAAAAGCTTACTGGACTGGGCTGAAAGAAATATGCCCCTGAAGAGGGTAATAAGGATGAATAGGGAAGGACATCCATATCCCAAAGACCTAATCAAAGGGTTAGGAGACCTTGGCGTTATAATGGCTACCGTTCCCGAGGAACATGGTGGAATGGGATTAAATTGGAAAGATCAAGCGGTAATAGCCGATGCTATAGGTTACATCGATCCCAGCATAGCCACCGCAGCAGGGCTTATGGCCGTGGAAACGGGCTGGGGATTCACCATCAACCGCCATGCAAACGAGGATATACGAAAAAAGTACATCCAACCCGCTATGCGGGGTGAGAAGTTCGTTGGAATCGCTACTACTGAGCCCGGCGGAGGTTCCGACGTTGCCAACTTCAAATGTACCGGAAAAAAAGATGGAGATGGATGGGTGCTGAATGGAGAGAAAACTTTCATAAGCGGTGTGGAAGAAGCTAAAGAAATTGGTGGAGGGTACTGGGTCAATGTCAGGACTGGAGAAAAAGTACCAGGAGCAGGACATAAAAACATGACCGCTTTCTTCGTACCCATAGATTCTGAAGGACTTACACCTACCGAACCCTATGACGACGCCGGTCGAAACTCCATCTCCACAGGGGGATTCATAATGGAAGACGTAAGAGTTCCAGAAGAGTATATGCTTGGAGAGCAGGGAAAAGGTTTCTACTATACCATGGAGGGATTCGACAACGCACGAATACTCATCGGTGCCAGCGCAGTCGGTGTAACCCGCAGGATACTTGAAGAGGCGGCGGACTACATAAAGGAGCGAAAAACATTTGGCAATCCCTTGGCAAAATACGAGGGAATCCAGTTCGAATTCGTAGAGAGATACACTGAGATGGAAGCCAGCAAGCTGATGGTAAACAAAGTAGTAGATATGCAGAATACACGGTATGATGAGGAGGGTTGGATAAAGAAAACCGGAACTCCGAAAACCTATAAACCTACGGAGATCGCGAAGTGGATATCCATGATCAAATACAAGGTCCCCCATCTGGCAAAGGACACCGCCGCCGATGCAATGCATTGGCTAGGTGCCGCCGGATACAGTTCGGAGTACATCTTCGAGACCGCATGGCGAGGAGTCATGTCTTACTGTGTTGGAGCCGAAGGCGGTGCCAACATACAGAAGATTGTTATCGGTAGAGAGACCCTGGGTAGGGATTATGTACCTTACAAATAGAACGCAAGTGGGCCAATGAGGTTCGTAGTCTGGGTAAAACAGGTGCCGGATACAACGGGAGTTGAAGTCGACGAGGAAACGGAACCATAATCAGAGGAGGTGTTCCGTCGGTCCTGAACGCCTTCGACGGATTACCCTCAATTTAGCGATAGAACTTAAGGAAAGCAGCGAAGGGCATATAGAGATCATCGCCTTGAGTATGGGTCCGCCCAGGCAAAGGGAGCCGTCAACAAGTGTCTTGCCATAGGAGCGGATACGTGGGCTACGTCTTTCACCCTTCCCCGGGCAATCAAAAGGATAACAACGGCAGACATAGTTTTTTAAGGAGAAGAGTATACTATGATCCGTATACACGAAAAACCCTGTATCGGCTGTGAAAATTCTTTGAAGATCTGTCCAGTGGATGCCATTGAGCCCATGCTGAAAGCGTGTAAAGCCAACTCAGTACAACGGTGTATGGATGAACAGCATGGAAACATGTGTCGCCCTACAGGCCCGGAATTACTCGGTAAAGGGCGTGAATTGGCGGACAAACTTAGGGAGCAACTTTGTGCCGCACTTCTCGGAGATGAGGTATTGAAACTATGTGATGAATTAGCCGCCTACGGCGCCGAGAAGGTGTACGTTATATAAGACG
This sequence comes from Thermoplasmata archaeon, assembly GCA_046498385.1. GTDB lineage: Archaea > Thermoplasmatota > Thermoplasmata > Halarchaeoplasmatales > Halarchaeoplasmataceae > Halarchaeoplasma. Next base: position 11,170 of record JAWOAU010000106.1, read on the forward strand.
AAGTATTGATTGAATATAGCACCGGAGCTTACACCACCGCTTTTATTTCCTTGATATCTATAGTAAAAATCGTAACTTTTTTAAATAAGTAGCCTTTATCCCTTTCTTGAGGCTAGATCTTATGAAAGGAAGACCTGTAGAAAAAAACTCCTGTAAAACATCTGACGTTTGAAAAACTAAGAGATGTTATACAAGAAAAAAGAAAGGATGCTAAAATGCTTGAGCGACTTCTGTTCATTAAGTTTCTGTACAAAGGTGATTCCGTACCTCAGGCAGCCGATAAGCTAAAAGTATCTGATGTCACAGGATACAACTGGCTAGAACGATGGGATGAAGGTGGTTTGGAGGGACTCAAACCACAATATTCAGGGGGCCCAAAACCAAAAATTGATGTGGAACAAAAAGAACAACTGAAAGAAATATTAGAGAAAAAAGACTATTGGACAACAGAAGAAGCACTGATGCTTGTAAAGGAAAAGTTTGATGTTGAATATTCTGATACTCAGATGCGGCGCATACTCAAAGAACGTGGTTTCAAGTTCAGTAGACCTTTTCAAAAGGACTATCGTAGACCAGAAGATGCAGAAGAGCGGTTAAAAAAGGGCTCTCGAAAGCATTAGAAGAGACAAAAAATCCCATCATTGGATTCTTAGACGAATCTCGTCCACAGACTACAGCTAACAAGCGAAAAGTGTGGAGTAATGGTAAGGTAGAGGTAAAAATCGATACGTCCAACTACAAAGCCAATACCTTTGGATTCTACGCCCTTAACGGTATGAACGTTATTGAATGCTACGAGAGATCAACTAAAGAAAGTGTCTGCCAATTCCTTCAGAAAATACGAAGAAAAAATCCGTTAAAAGATATCATCCTTGTTCTTGATAACTTTGCAAGTCATAAAGCTAAGAAAACTCGAAGGATTGCTAAAAACCTTGGCATATGGCTCGTTTTCCTTCCACCATATAGTCCGGATCTCAATCCTATTGAGTATGTCTGGAAATCAATCAAGCATCAAATTTCAAATATGTTTGTCCAAAGCAACGAAGAGCTTCAAAGATTGGTCAAGAAAACGTTCAGAAAGGTGTCTAACCGACTCACTTTTGCTAGATCATGGATTCAAAAGTTTCTCCCTACTAAACTAAATAAATTATGTATTTAACTATAAATACAAACCTAGCGTCCTTATCATGGGAGCTACCCACCAGGGAAGAGATATTGCGCCCTCGCTAACGGGACATATGGAACTGGTACTCACCGAGACTGTACGGGATTATCGATAACAGAAGTCGAAGGGTGTAAAGTACTTCTTCAAACAAGACCGGCCTTCGGAGGAAACGTTATGGCGGATATTACCTGCCCTAATACACGACATCAAATGGCTACGGTACGCCCCCCGTGATGCAGCCTTTGGAACCGGAAGATACTGATTATCCGTGGAAGAAGCAGATGTTGTTGTCACCGGCGGCAGAGGTGCTGGCGGAAAAGAAGGTTTCGAAAACCTGAGAGAGCTGGCAAAGGTACTCGGTGAAACCGTTGGCTGCAGTCGGCCTATTGTTGAAGATAACATTATACCTAAATTTCA
>JAWOAU010000012.1:0-17031 GCA_046498385.1 Thermoplasmata archaeon
GTCCGACCTACAACCAGCGGCAGATCCAGCCGCCCCCGTCTCATTTCATCGTCGATGCGCTCTGCATTCTCAACCGACGGCATCAAGCAACTCCTCGAGTACCGAACGGTCGGCCTCCAGACGTGGAATGGCATTCTCCACGGCACAGCCAATCCCTTCACGGCAGTAAAACCCGCCGGGAATCTGAGCCGCGTGACGAATCACTCGCTCGAACGCGGCGAACAGCCCGCTGTCCGGTGGCTGCGGATCCGACCAGAAGTGACGCATACCCGCCTGATGGGGCGGGTCGATACGCTGCACACCACCCACGGAAGAGCCATACCCCATGCTTTAGGTATTAAATTGGGCGATAGAGATCTGGAAGTGGTGGTGGTTGCCGGGGACGGCGATTGTGCAGGTATAGGCGGTAACCATTTGATGCACGCCGCAAGGAGTAATATTGGGATAACGGTCTTGATGATAAACAACGGTCTTTACGCCATGACCGGCGGACAGGCGGGACCTACTACGGAACACGGTGAAAAAACCCTGACCACCCCTTACGGCAACCCTGCAGGAGGATTGGAAGTGGCCGAAGTGGTCAAAGCCGCCGGAGGTGCCCATGTGGCAAGATGGACCACCTATCACATGCGAGAACTGATCAAAGAGATCGGACATGCCTTCTCAAAGGAAGGATTTTCCTTCATAGAGGTGCTATCCCAATGTCCTACCAGAACCGGAAAAAAATTCGGGCTTTCAGGTCCGGACATGCTTGAATGGTACAGGGATAACACCAGCAAGGACCCGGAGAGTGATAAGATGTTCGTGGGACGTATGGCCGACGAGACAAAACATGAACTTTCCAACGAGATATACAAACAGATAAGGGATTGCGGAGGGGGACCGAGATGATCAAGATACGCATAGGAGGTTGGGCCGGGCAGGGTATCGCCCTTGCGGGAAACATACTAGCTGCCTCCCTTGCCTTGAAACAGGGCATGTACGCCGTACAAAAACGCTCCTATTCCGCCGCCGTACGAAGCAGTATATCCCACTCGGATGTGATCGCGGACCGGGAACCACTGGACGAGCTGGTGGTGGATGTTCCGGATTATCTTATAGTGCTTTATCAAGAGACACTGGATCAGTGGAGAGACATAGCCTGCGGAAGCGGCACTTTGATAATAGATTCCACCCGGGTGAGCGCTTCGAGGATACAGTGTAAAACCGTTTCCGTACCTGCAGGTGAAATAGCCGAGAAATCGGGTTCCTCCAAGTCGGCCAATATGGTGCTGTTAGGAGCCCTTGCAGGCTGTTCTTCCGAAGTAGATCTCGAAGCACTTAAAAACACCGTTAGGGATAACCTGCCATCTCCTTCTATAGAGATGAACTTGGACGCACTCCAGAAGGGTTATGAGGTGGTGAGGGAGGGAAAACCTTAATATCATTATTCATTCTAAAGGGGCTGAGCGCAGATGGAAACTGAAGAAACTGTAAGTTGGCAGGAAATAAAGAACGCTGAGGAAAAATTCAGAAGTTTGATCGACAAACGTAATGAGCTCAATGATGAAGGTAGATTCTTTCGGAAAGAACGGGACGCTCTCAATGAACGGAAAAAGAAAGTGCGAGAGACACTTGATGATAACATCAAGATGAGGGACGAACTGGTGAAGAAGGCAAAGCAGCACAAGAAAAAGAGAAATTCCTATCAAAAAAAGGCAAAGGAGCTCATTGCATTCAAAAACGAGAAGAGGGACAAGCTGGTGGATAACCTATCTGAGAAGGTTGAGGAGATCCAGGGTGAGATAAAGGCCATGGTGTACAAACAGCAAACAACGCCCCTCAAATTGGACGATGAAAAAGAACTCATCGATAACATCAGAAAGCGGCAGACGGAGTTCAAGGAAAAAACCGCTCTTCTTGAAGAACAAGATAAGATCGCCCAGGAGATAAGCAACCTGGACGAAAAGATCGACGAGCTGTTCAAAAAGGCGGATGAACAGCACGAGTTGGTGGTAGAGTATTCCCAGGAGTCACAGATTTATCATGATAAAATAAGGGAGACCTATGACGAGATAAACGAGCTGGATCACGAATCCGATGAATGGCATAGAAAGTTCTTAGAGGTAAGGGAAAAGGCCGACTACTACCACAAGAGGGCCATGGAGATGAAGGACGAGATACTGGGAATGAAGCGTTCTCGAAGCGAGGAACGCAGAAAGCGTATGGAAGCGCTACTCAAACAGAACCGCACCGTGGAACAGGAGCTTTATGACAAGAAAAAGCTCAAGGAGAAGGAAGATGAGGCTCTTCAAAAATTGCAAAAAGAGGGCCGAATCCAAATGTGAGGTTGTCTATGACAAAGGTGCTGGTCACAGGTGGATGCGGCTTTATCGGTACTAATTTGATATCTTACTTACTTGATCACAGTAATTGGTTCATAAACGTTATAGATGATTTCAGCGAAGGGAAATTGAAATACCTGGAGTCCATCCCTAACTTTCATGGGAGAAGGGTACAGGTAGTGGAAGGCGATGTCCGTGAGGAGGAGGGTGTCGAGGAGGCGATAAACGGATGCGATCACGTGGTGCATCTTGCGGCACAAACCGATGTGGTGTCCTCTATCAATGCACCCTTCCACAACGCCGATGTTAACATCATGGGAACCATCAATGTACTTGAGGCATCCCTACGTCATAACGTCAAAAAGGTGTGCTTCGCTTCCTCCGCCGCCGCAGTCGGTGACCATGAACCCCCTGTGGACGAATCAAAACTGCCCATGCCCATATCTCCCTACGGCACGAGCAAACTGGCAGGTGAGGGTTACTGCAGTGCATACGCCGGCAGTCACGGTATCTCTACAGCGGTCCTCCGTTTTTCCAATGTTTACGGCCCGAATTCATGGCATAAAGGCAGCGTGATAGCGAAGTTCATAAAGACCATCATGGACGGTAAAACTCCTATCATATACGGCAGTGGAAAGCAGACCCGTGACTTCGTGCACGCCAAGGACATAGCCATGGCCATCCACTCCACCCTTAAAAGTGACCTTCCCTCTTCCTTCGAAGTGTTTCAATTGGGTACCGGTGTTGAAACATCCGTAAATGAATTGTATTCCGTCCTGGAAGGCAAGTTAGAAGATGTGCCGGAGCCCACCTACGCACCTCAGCGGGCCGGTGAAATATATCGTAATTATTGCGATATCGCCAAGGCACAAAACATACTTGGATACGAGCCACGGTACGACCTTGAAAAAGGCCTTGACAGTACCATAGAATGGTTTATGAAGGATTAAAACGATAAAAGGGAGTGTCAAATGAAATTCCTAGTGATACCCACGACGGACTGGATAGGCCATCCGGTCCCGAACAGACTTAACTTCATATTCGACAGACTTGCCGATGCACATGAGATCGACGTCTGCCATTTTCGCATATTTTCAAAGAAGTTGATGGATACAAAATGCAACCTCTTGCCCATGGACCCCACCTCCATGCACTCAGTCGACCGTTATTACCTGAGTAGCATGTACAGGCATCTGAGTAAGATACGGGATATCGCTCCGGAATACGATACAGTGATCGCTTCGAACCTGATACCGACCTTTGGTGCATCCTTACAGGAGACACCCTTTATAATCGACTACCTGGATCTCTTTCCCGAGAGCGCGGCGGCCTACTTTTCGCCTCCCGTTGATTCACTAATCAAGGGTGTTACATCGATTATCGACAATGTGAATCTTCAACGTTCCCTGGGAATAATCACGACCTCCGAAAGATTCAAAGTTCATCTCACCGAAAGATACCGTAAACCAATATACGTGGTCCCCAACGGTGTCGATACCTCATTGATACGGCCAACAGATGGTATCAAAGAAGATCTGGGATATCCCGTCATAGGATACGTGGGTTCTCTGGAGAAGTGGATCGATCTGGAGTGGATAATAGACAATTTACCGAAGATACTCAAAAGGTATCCCGATGCCTCACTTCTGGTGGTGGGACCGGGGTTACATACGAGTTACGGAGAAAAAATAAAAAAAATGGCCGCTAGATACCCGGACAGGATACACTTCACCGGTAGGGTGGATTACCATAAAATATCTAGCTACATCTCATCCATGGACGTGGGTTTGAATCCCCGGAAGCCGATGTTGATGAACAAACTTACCATGGGAAGCAAGGTATTGAACTACCTTGCCTGCGGCGTTCCCGTTTTGAGTACAAACATGCCTGAGATGGATAGAAGGTTCGGCCCCGAAAAGGGAGTTTTTTCCTACGGGAGTATAGATGAGTTCCTGGGGAACATGACCCGTGCGTTGAAATTCAAGGTGGATCCTTCTTGGGTAAAGGACTACGATTGGGACTCCATCGCAGTCCGATACGAAGGAGCGATAAAGAGCATACTAGATTCCGGGTGAAATATTTTTATACCTGCGAATACTAATTGAAAGTAGATGGATACATTTGCCCATATCACCATACCTTTACTTGTTCTTCTAGCCCTGAAGATAGATACCAGAAAAGCGGTCATCATGCTGCCACTCGCAGTTATCCCTGATTTGGACCTATTCTTTAGGGGACATAGACTATTGTTCCACAATCTTTTTGCAATCCTGTTCGTACCCATCATCCTGACCCTCTTCATATGGAAGTATAAACCCGAATACGGTAACTACGCCTGGATCGGAGTGTTCTATCTCACTGCACATCTCATATTGGATTTGAGCGAGGGCACCGCACTCTTTTATCCCATAACAACAGATTTTTACCAGATAACAGCGAATCTGTACGTCAATTTCTGGGGATCGATACCGTACCCTTCCTTTGATACTTCAATAAATGTGATAGCAGCGGAATCCACGGTAGCCATAGGAGAGCATCTCGGCCCCTCGGAGGCGGTACAGAGGTACCCCAGCATGTCGAATACCTCCAGCGGACTGCTGCTGACCATACTTCTAGCGGGTTTAATGTACTTCGAGAAAAGCAGGGTGATCATGCAGGAGATATTGGGCTTGGTAAAGGATATCGCGGCCGCCTTCAAAACAACGTTATTTCAGCTCTTTAAGTGAGAAAATAAGCGCAGGATGCGACTGATATCTTGTAGGAAAGTTTAAAATAAGCAGTCTTACTATCCCTTCTTTAGAGGTATACAATGAGGAGAATAAATAGAAAGCCCAAAGACCAGGAAGGTGCCATAGGTATCGGCACCCTGATAGTTTTCATTGGACTGATACTCGTAGCGGCTATAGCTTCTGCGGTTATCGTTGGTGTGATGGGTGACTTGCAAGAACGAGCGAAGAGGACTGGTAGAGAGACACAAGAGAATATAGCTCCCCCGGTTAGGGTACAGCACGCCGAAGCGCAAACACTTGATGGATCCACCGCATCTACCCTTAGACCGTACGTATCGGCTATCGAGGGCTCTAAAGGATACAATATGGAGAACCTCTTGATACTGGTGCAGGGTGTGGACGGACAAACGGGAGAAGGTTTCACCCAAAGATTCGTACATCAAGATAAGGACCTCGCCCAACTCCCGGAAGTTGACGGTCATTTCGAGATAGTGCGTATGACCGAAGATGAGCCGCAAACCGAGTCTTATCTCGGCACGAACGAGATAGTTGCACTCTCCATAACCGATGCTGACGGGCTGTTCCCCATGGGTCCCGATACCGAGCTGACCTTGAAATTCATGCCGGCCGAGGGTGCTACAGGCACTTTATTTGAAACCATTACACCTGCGGAGTATCCGGATACGGGCTGGTTCCAGCTTCCTTAGAACGATCTATTTCAAAGAGCGGTAGGGATTAACGGATTCCCTAACCCCTTCGCTCTAATTTATTTTGGTGTATCTATGGAAGAAGAAATCAGTGTTGAAGAAGGAGATTCTTCACAAGATTCCGGCAAAGAGCTGTACAGCGGACGTTATCACACAGTAGGTGATGCTGAACACGAACCTCAGGAAGAGGTGGTAGAAAAGTATGAGATACGGCATGGAATTCCTAATGTAACCGCAAATACTAGAGGAGAACATGGTAGAATGTATAAAAGTTCAAAAGGACCGGTGGATGAAAGTATGTTGAGTGACGTTGAAGAAAAGATCAAAGAATTTTCAGACCAACTAGAACATGTGTTGATTCAGTTAGATACGGTAGAACAAAAAGTTTCCATGTTCGCTTCAAGGTTGGATAAGTTGGAAAAGGAGGAAGACAATCACGAGGAGTTCAAGGAGAAACTGAAGGAATTATCCGCATTATACGATCTTCTGTCCTCAGATATCAGTCCGTTCATGGATATGGAGCATTTTTCTAAACCTTCTGAAGAGGAGGCAAGGCAAAGCCGGGATGAAGTGTCGGAGATCGAGAGATATGACATGGAAGCAATGATCGATTGGATCGATTTTCTTCACAAGAAAACAGGAAGGAACATAGGGGAAGTACTGGCATACTATGAAGAACTTGGTTGGATCGAGGAGTCCTTAAAAGAAAACATACTTTCCTATTCTAAAGGAATAAAGGCGGATATATCCGAGGACGGAGACCTGATAATAGGTGAAGACGGAGAAGTCGAATCCGATGAAATCGACTGGCGGTTATCCCCGGAAGATCATAAGAAATCCCTTAGGTTCATCCGGTCGATAAAGAATAGAACGGAAAATTATGGGGAAGAAGAAGTTTCCGGAGGTGAATAGTAAAGATGGGTCTGAGTGTTTCTGCAGCGGCGGGTATAGTGCTGATAGGATTTATCCTTGTATTCGGTTCCATGTATCCCGCATTGGAGCGTTCTCAGGAATTAAAGAACGAAGCTAGGATTGAATGGCTTGAGGAACAGGATGCCAGGAACAATGCGGATATGTACATATCCAAGGTAGAGCATAATGAGAGCAGTCGATCGTTGAACATCATATCAAAAAATATCGGGAGCACCGTACTTAGAGTAAGTGAAATAGATGTGCTGTTGAACGGCCTATATCACAGTGAAAAAATATCTGCAAGTTATGTAGAAGGTGTTAACAACACCAACCTCTGGAACCCGGGCCAGGAGCTAAATTTAACCCTCCTAGATGTGACGTTAGAACGCGTTGAAAGGGTCATTTTGGTTGACGAATTTGGCTCTAGATCATACTATTACATAGAGGACTGATACCATGGCTGACAGAAGTGCAACGGAACTGATTTGGTTTGCCGTAACTGTAGTGATCACCATTTCTCTTGTAGGTGTTTTTGTAGGCATCGCCTATAATTATTCAAGCGGTATACAAGACAGTGCGAGAGAACAGGCGGCCAATTATTACGTAAATATTGAAATAATAAATGATCCGTCCTCCGTTCCTTACAACGAAACCACTGGTGATCTGACACTTTACGTGAAAAATACAGGTAAATATAGGTTGGACATCTCTCAAATAATAGTGAGTTTAAGCGGAAATTCTTCTTACGTGAACGAAAGTCAGGTAGAGGTACTGGGTAACAATTCGGACTGGACTGCAGGAACAGTTGCCGAGATCAATTTATCCATTTCGTCTCTGCAAGCCGGCCGGGATCATTTTGTATGGGTCGAGGTTCGGGGCATATTCGGAGGAAACAATATGGGGAGAGGTCAGGACTCTTTGGAGTTTTATTTACATCCATGAGGTGAACAAATATGGCAGTAAAAAGTGATCAAACATACTACGAATTCGGACTCAAGTCGGACACGTTATCTACGGCCCTAGGAGGCGGCATACCCAAGGGTGCTATCGTACTGATAACGGGAAAGTTCGGCAGCGGCAGGAGTGTCATATCTCAACGTTTCACCTATGGTTTTCTAAAGAACGGCTTTACCGTCACCTATATCTCCTCGGAGACCAACACTAAATCCTTCATGAATCAAATGAATTCCCTGAATTATCCTATCCAAGATGAAATATTCAACCAACAGTTAAAATACGTTCCAGCGAACCCGTTGATAGGGAACCCATTCCCGAGAGAAAAAGCACTTTCAAGGTTGATAGAGGGTGATGGATTATATGATAGGAATATAACCTTTATAGATACGTTATCTGCACTCATAGACGATAACACGAAGGATGGACTACCTATCGAAGCCCTATCGTTCTTTAAAAAGACATGCAGTAAGGGTAAGACCTTGGTTCTTACCATGAACCCTAAGTCGGTAGAGGACGATGTACTTATTCCATATATGTCGGCTGCCGATATATACTTCCAACTGGACTACAATACTGTAGGTGGTTACACCGAGAGGACCATCAATGTGAGAAGGTTTACAACAGCTCGGGGTAGGATGAAGGACGTTATTAAATACAGGATCGAGCCCAACGCGGGATTCGTGGTTGATATCACCCGGGTAACTTGATCCAAGAGATTTGGTATACATGACATCGAAATTTCAAGAGGCTTTGGAAAATAATCCCCATCTGGGAAAGTATCTGGATAACTTAAAGGGTAAAAAACCGGAGTTCAAAGAATCTCTCTCCAGGGAGATGGCCTCCATGCACCAGGTAAATATGGTATATCCCGTAAAAGACCCCATCTTTATTCACATCAAAAAACCTATGAGAGATAAAGGACGATATTTTGTGATTGAACCGCCGTTGGAAGAAGATCTAAAGGAAAAGACAGAGCTCATAAGAAAAAAGGTTCTGCGGAAGGCGTCGCGCTCGCCTACACCCGACGAGGGTCAGGAATTTGAAGATAAATTAAATCAATTGATAGATGAGGTTACTCAAAGGAAAAAGAGTGTGTTTTCCTTCGGCGGGGACAAGGTGAACGTAACCGAAGACGAACTCTCCCTGATAAAATACTATATCAAAAAGAGGATAATGGGCTACGACCTTCTAGAACCCCTACTTTATGATCCGTATCTTGAGGATATCCACTGCATATCTCTGAATAATCTATCAGTTTTACATGTGATATTCGGCCTCATGGAAACCAATATTTCTTTTGAAAGCGAGGAGCGGTTGGAAAATTACGTAAGGATCATGAGCAATCGAATGGGTAAGAACGTCACCGAGAGTAAACCTATAGTCGACGGGGCGCTACCCATGGGCTCCAGGGTGAATATAGTATACAGCAGGGACGTCAGTAAGGCCGGACCAAGTTTTACCATACGAAACTTCAGTGAAGAACCTATTACCATCTCTCAGATAATCAGTTGGAACACCCTTTCCCCGAGGATGGGTGCCTACCTTTGGCTCTGTCTGGAGTTCGGCATGAGCATAGTGGTCTCAGGGGTCACCGCATCGGGGAAAACCACCACCATGAACGCACTCCTTCCCTTTATCGGCTACAATCAAAAGATATATACCGCGGAAGATACCCCCGAGGTCAACGTACCTCAGCCTACATGGCAGAGATTGATCACCAGGGACACCGGTCCAGAGGGTGCAAGGGTTGAACTCTTCGATCTGGTCAAAACCGCACTGCGTTCCCGACCGGATTACATAGTGATAGGAGAGGTAAGAGGGCGGGAGGGTTCGGCGGCCTTCCAGGCGATCCAGACCGGGCACCCGGTCATGTCCACCTTCCATGCGTCTTCGATCGATAAGCTGATACAGCGTTTTACAGGAGACCCGATCAACGTACCGATCCGGTTCATGGATAATCTGAACGTTTGTTTGTTCCAGCAGATCGTGTATCACAACGGCCAGATACTGAGGAGGTGCAGTTCCATAGTGGAGTTGTTGAGTTACTTTAGAGAAAAAGGCGGTATACAGACCAGGCAGGTTTTCTCATGGAACCCGGTCAACGACACACACGATTTTATTGGTATGAACAACAGTTACATACTTGAAAACCTCGTCGCACCCAAGCTTAGATTGGCCGATAGAAAGATGATATATGAAGAATTGGATGTTCGGACCCGGATATTGGAAAAGATGGCGAAAGCGGGGATAACCAAGCATAAAGATGTCGCCGAGCTTTTCAAAAGTTACAGTTACGGAGGTATAGATAATATGCTGGAAAAACTGGATGAACAAAGAAAAGATAGGGGGTACCGCTGATGGATGTGGCCAATTCGTATAGAAATCTCAATATCCCTATACCTAAATACATAACATTCAGGGTAATACCTTTTGCTGTGATCGGGATACTTATTTCCGTTTCACTGGCCTTCATGTATCCCTGGCTGTTCTTGGATACCTTTTTGATCGTTTTATTGTACTTACTCCCCGTCTTTCTTACCGTCGTCGCCCTCTTTTATCCCGTGATTTACGACGAGGTCAGAAGTGCCAAGATAGATAAAGATATGTACCTCTTTATAACACGTTTGGGCGCCCTTTCTGCATCCGATCTATCAGAAAGAGGTTTCAAAGAGATCTTCGGCATGATGGAGATGTACGATGAATTGGGATCGGAGATGAAGCGACTCGAAAGAATGGCGGCCGAATGGAACATGTCCCTATCCGAAGCCGCCAGGACCATCGCAAAAAATACGCCTAGTGAGCTTCTTTCGGACTTTTTAGAAAGATTGGCGTATGCATTGGAAACCCACACCAGTCCAAAGGAGTTCTTTAAGGATGAACAGAAAACCGTTATGAATGCATATTCAAACGAATACGAAAACATGCTTTTCAGGTTGGATGTTTTACAGGAACTTTACATTGCCAGCATCACCATGGTCTTGTTTGCCATGGTGCTCTCAATCATAGTCCCTTTCGTCATAGAGGTGAACAGTGAGGTTATAGTGACCTTAATATTTTTCTTTTTTGTCATAGTGTCTTTTATTTCCGGCTGGGTGTTTCTTAAACTGATCCCCAGGACGAGGATATGGTATGAAGGTGACCTCAAGTCCGATATAGTCGATAAGCTGAATAGGTTATTCATGGTAAGCGTGGCGATTTCCTGTACCGTAGCTATAGCATCCATATTTTTACATGATGTTTCCATCCTAACTCGGGCGGCTGTGGTTTTAACCCCTCTGATAGCTCCCGGGGCATACGCAGCTTTACAAGAGAGCCGGATCATCCGTAGGGATTACAATTTTTCATCTTTTATCCGTTCTCTGGCCGGAAACACACCCGCCCAGACAGGGGATCACGTGAAAGGTGTTGGGAAACTGCGTTTCCATGACCTAGGCACCTTGAAGGAGAACATAAAGGCTCTTTACCGGAGGTTAAAGATGAACATAGATTCCGAATCCTCCTGGCGTTACTTCGGGTGCGAAACAGGCAGTTTTTTGATAAACGAATTCAGTAACATATTCCTCACATCTTCTCAGTACGGAGCCCATCCCGAAGAAACCGCGCCGATCATATCGGATAACTTCATGAAAGTCAGGGACCTTAGAGATAAGAAAATAATGAGGGCTAAATCACTTCAAAGCGTTCTTTTCGGTCTCATCGCTGTTCTCACACTTACCATATCCATGGTATTTCTTATAATGGGTGAAATAAACGAAATGTTCGTTGAATTGGATATGCCTATGGGGCTTGAAGAGATACTGGGGGACATAGGTTTTATCCGAACCGCTCCGGTGGAACTTGCCTCGTATTATCCCCTTTTATTAATAATGATATTTGCCCAAGCCACTATGTCTGCGGTCCTATGCTGGCATGTTAAGGGTGAGCATGCATATATCTCACTGGCAAAGTTCTCTATGATGATATGGATATCTGCGATAGTATATTATTTAGCCGAACTGGGGGTATCGATAATATTTTAATTAACGACCTGGAAAAATTATTAAATAGGTGGGTCAACACTATGGAAAACACAATGAGTTCTAAATTGGTGTGTTTAGCTTTGATATCTTTCTTACTTATCAGCCCGACACTGTCATTTTTAGAATTGAACGAGATTGATGAAATACATACTATTCCAAGTAACGTATTTAGAGACGATAACATCACCAGGAGCGTGAATATCAGTTCACCCCTGGCGCAGACGGCCCGTCCTTCCGAAGTTGTAACGTACCGATTTCGGATAACCAACAACGGCACCGAGGACGATTCCTATAACTGGTCGGTAGAATCCGAACACGGATGGGTAACTTCGGATCTGCAGGGTACCAGCCCTCCTCTCACGGCAAATGGATCTTATAATGTCAATGTCACCATCGGAGTTCCGGATGATCTGGAAAATAATACGGTAGATCATTTGGTTTTACAGGTGGTTTCCACCACCAACGAATCCGTCGCTGCCGAAGGCCATACTCAGACCTACGCGGAGGTTAGAAACGTAGAGGTCAGGGCACCGTCGTCGAAGGAGGGAAAGGTATTCGAATCGTTAACGTACCGTTTTGAAGTGATCAACAGCGGCTGGCTGGAGGATTCATATTCCTGGTCGGCCCATTCTGGCCATGGTTGGATAACATCCCAAAGCAGCGGATCCATTTACGATCTAGGGACAAACGAAAGTTATCTGGTTTCCATAACCGTCACCATCCCCGGTATGGTTGATGCTCATACGGTTGACGAACTCACTTTGACGGTTACATCTATCACAAATACATCAGTGAGTGACAGTGATATGACTTATACCTTTATTTCCGAGAGCCATTCCATTAGGATAGACCCCCCGGCCTCGGTGGGCAAGCCGCCCAATTCAGAGTTTACCCTTACCTACAACGTTACCAATACCGGTAATGTAAAGGGTACCTCTTACAAGCTTTCCTCCTATGTGGATAATGATCTCTGGGAAACCTATGTAGTGAGTGAAAACCCCACACCGCCTCTGGATCCCGGAGAGAATATAAGCGTGGAGGTCTTTGTTTCCATACCGGATGTAACTACGGATTATGATCTGGATGGAAAGGATATATATTATGGTGCGGCGAAGGATATCGTGCTGAGGGTGGAAGCCCCCAACGGCTACATCAATTCATCGGTCTCGACGGTAACCGTAACACCATATTATTCCACAGACATAAGAGCTCAGGAGCCTTATCAATCCATAGATCACCGGACCACTACCACCAGGGTAGAATTTGTTATCGAGGTGATGAACCTTTGCAACATAAGGGATGAAGACACGGCCGCCCAGCTCGTTACGCTCAGTGAAGAGGAGTTCTCCTTTATTTCACCGGTGGATGATATCGATGAAGAAAAAAGGTGGACCCTCTCAATAAGTAATCCTGAGGTTAGTCTTAAAGGTGGTGAGATGAAGGAGGTGCTGGTGGTTGTAACTGCACCCAGGGAGCCGTTGAACGGTACCTGTTATATAACTCTCCAAGGCAGCCCGGAACCTCTTATCGACCTGCCGGGAACCGTCAATAACGATACCTGTGAGATAGGAGTCACTGTGAATCAGAGCGGAAGCGTGCAGGTTGAAAGCAGGGACGACGAGATGTACGGCAAACCCCTTGAGTGGGTATACTTCAATCATACTCTGATCAACACGGGGAACGGCATCGACAGATTTTCACTGGTCAGCAGTACGGAAAACGATTGGGATTCAGAGATATTCGGAAACACCGTGACCCGTGATCTGATGCCGGGTGAGGAAACAAATGTTACCATCCGAGTAAAAGTCCCCGAGAGGGTAGCTGTGGGTTTTAGAGAGAAGGTAAGACTTACCGCCTATTCTATGTTCGAGAAAGATTTTTATTCCCGTGATGTCTCGGATTTTGCGGAGTCTACTTTGATAGTTTCCCGGGGCTATGCGGTCATGCTGAAACCGAATTTTAACGAAACCAGTGTTTATCCCGGTGAGAGTGCGGTCTATGAATTGATAATAATAAATACAGGTAATACCCAGGACATAATCACCCTCTCCCTTGATCACGACTTCCCGCAAAGCTGGGAGGCGGAACTGCTTGAGGACAGTTTTTTTCTTAACCGATGGAACAGCACCACTACCCACCTGACGGTGACACCGGATCACGGAGCCATCCATGAGGTCCCCTTCAATGTGACCATCACCGCTCGGAGCAGCGGGAATCCAGACAAGACCGATGATGCCATTGCACTCACCCATGTGATCCATGTACCCGACCTGGAGATCGAACTGAACAGGACCATTTTAGCCATCAAACCCGGCGAGATTCTCAACTCTACCCTGAGTGTAACAAACACCGGCAACGGTAACGATACATTTTATGTTCAGGGCAACATATCAAATCAACACTGGGATGTGTTAGTGGAGGGGGATCCCGTATCATTGACTCCCGGTGAAACCGGTTCGATCAACGTATCCATAGAAGCACCTCAAATGCCCGGTGAGGGAGACCTACACCGACTGGAGATTTTGAATTTATCAAAAGGGATGGTGCTGGAACTGAAGTTGAATGCAACTTCTCAAGCGGACACCGCCGTAAAGGAAACAATATCCAAAGATGTTACGGTGGAACAGGTAAGGATACACGAAATCAACGCCTTGGGAGATGAGAAGGACATTTTTCCCGGCAGGTACGTTGAACACGAAATCCAGGTAAAGAACCTTGGTAATTCGAGGGACAACGTTACATTGACACTTGAGAATAATACCAGTCCCTATGCGGATCATTCGTACCTGGATAGGGAGGTTGTTGAGTTGAATATAGGTGAGCTCACCGTGGTCGATCTTACCGTTAACGTCCCCGTGTCCGAGCGGCCTTATTGGCACGAGGTCATAGAAATATCCGTGTCCAACATGGATTTAACCGCCGAAGCTTCCACCTTTAGCAGGGTGGTGATGCTTGACCTGGATGAAAAAATCAGTCAGATCAAGATCGGGAGGTCCCTTAGTTTGAACGTAACGATGATCAACCTTCCCAACAGGACCCTGCACGAAGACGGTGTCGGACCCGGTGATACGTTGATGAACACCTTTGATCTAGCGGGTTCATTCGCCACCGAGACCGACGAGGATGATTGGGACATCTCCTTTGAGACCGACGAGATAGACTTTACAAGGGCCTACGAAAACGAAACGGTGATGATCGTTTTCGATTCACCGATGATAGAATACCGCCGACCTCAAATGTATAGGATCGAGGCGGTATCAACACATACTGAACTTATGGATGAAGTGATGGCATCCATAGAGCTCTTTTGGTTTGATATCATCGCGGAAGAGATGTCCATAGAGGCTGTGGACGGCGGTAGGGCTTTGGACGTTGTTATACGGATCAGAATATCCGGTATGGAATTGATCTCTGAAGTTCCCTTTGAGATATGGATCCACGGACAAAGAGTACATGAGGAGGACCTGGAGTATGTAGACAGGATAATAGGGATCGACGAAGAAACTCGGGTATATCGTACTAGATATGAGATCGGAGAATGGGAGTGGTCAAAGATATCCCGGACCGTTGAAGTGAGTCTGATAGTGGACCCCGAAAGCGAGTTCTACGAGATAAACGCCGCAGATACCGCTGAAGGGAATAACGAGTTATCCGAAGAGAAGATGACATCTAAATTCATGGATATCCCCTGGTGGGTCCCGGTCTTGATTTTGATACTTAGTGTATTTTGCTTTATCTTCTCATGGGTGGGATCAAAGGATTGGAATTATTTCTTACTGCCCATGGGCGTATCTCTCGGAGGTATATCCGCTTCTCTTATACTTATGCCCTGGCATTCGATCTACGACTCATCGGTTTTGATCAATGACTTATCTCTAGGCGTGATAGTTTCCGCCCTTATCGTGTTTGCCGCCGCATTGTTTGTACTTGCATTTTATTCGAAAGGCTTTATCAACTTGGCTACGAAATATCTGATACAAAAGAACGGTTGGGAAAACTATTTCAAAGAAGACCTATCCGAAGATGAAACGTATCATCCACATCTATTTTATCTTATCACCGGTTTGACCGGTTTGTCGATGTCCCTTACATTTTTGTTGTTGACCAGTCTTAATTATCTCGTCAAGGGAGAAATATCATCGGTCTTTAAAAATGATCTCTACAACGTACCTGTATTATTATTCATAGCCCTCTACTTCGTTCTCGGAGTTATCTTTTCGACATTCATAGTTTGGATCTATGAAGATTTGACCCAAAGGATAGTTAAAAACGAAAAGGTGATAGAGGATTTAAGTGAGCGTGCACAAAGGGAATCTGGAGGTGAAACCGATGTCTAAAGACGTTGATTTTACAGAATTGATAGGTATACTGAATACTTCAAAGGAACTGCTTCGGTCGGGATATTACCTGGAAACAAAGGCCGAAACAGAGAAACTTGAGAAAAATATAGCAGCCTTGAAAAAGACACACAGAAGAGCCTTTGATGCGGTCTCTTTTTTGGAAATTGAGATAGAAAATAAGAAACGTCAAGGATATGATGTCGAAGAAGCAAGCAACATATTGACAGAAGCTAGAAGGGCCTTTGGTAAATTGGATTACGAAAAGACCTTTTCATTGGTGCAGGATTCTAAACAGGCCCTGGAGAGAAGCCTTTACCTACCATTCCCCCTCCTCGATAAAGATGTTCGTTTGATATCCGTAATAAAAAAAGAAGATAGTGAGGTGGTGCTAAAATTCCAACTGGTCAACCATATGGAAACTTCATTGGGAGAGATATTGCTTAATCTGTCCACTCCGCCCGGATTCATCGATCTTCGGGAAAAAAAGTTAGGTTTCATCGGTCCTCGGGAGAAAAGAACCATAAAAGCGGTCCTTAAACCGACGATATATCAACCGGAACTCGGTTTCGAAGGGGATAATATTGCAAGCTTGATATTTAAAAATAAGATAACTCTAAAATCCAAACTCGACTGTTCTGGGCCGAATCCCACATACAAAATATCAGTTAAAAATGTGGGTAACGAAGTTATCACCGATTTGATACTGAGACCTATGGTCCCTGATGCCCTGGAGTCCGAACAAGATAAAAAAATGATCGCTGAATTGAGGCCTATTAAAAGCGTAAGTACAACCTTCCAGCTTTACCCAAAGAAGGTGGAGAAGATGGATGCGGAGATAGCAGGGGAGGAGGAAGAGGAGGCGGAAGAGGAGGAAGAGAAAGGGGAGGTAGCAGGGGAAGAAGAGGCGGAGGAAGAGATGGAAGAAGGGGAAGAGGAAGTGGAGGAAGATATGGAAGAAGGGGAAGAGGAAGTGGAGGAAGATATGGAAGAAGGGGAAGAGGAGGAAGAGATGGAAGAAGGGGAAGAGGAGGAAGAGATGGAAG
>JAWOAU010000025.1:0-21955 GCA_046498385.1 Thermoplasmata archaeon
TTCGCCGGATCTTAACCCTATCGAATTCATTTGGAAAAGTATCAAACGGGAACTATCTCCTCTTCTAATAGACTCATTAAAAGAGTTTCAAAAAACAATCCAGAAACTCTTTAATCGGTTTAGCAAAAAGAAAACTTTCGCTAAAGGATGGATTAAAAAGTTCTATTCAAAAATAACATATTAGTTATGTCCAACACTATAATCCCTCTTGAAACCATGCATCTGCCGAAGCGGTTGTAGTGGTTCCTAAAACCGAAAGTAAGATAAGAGCTATGACAGATATGGATTTGATTATTTTTTTCATACCTTCACCTCCTCTTTTAATAGACTCATTAAAAGAGTTTCAGAAAACAATCCAGAAACTCTTCAATCGGTTTAGCAAAAAGAAAACCTTCGCTAAAGGATGGATTAAAAAATTCTACTCAAAAATAACAAATTAGTTATGTCTAACACTATATAATATACAGGTATTATTGTGATAACATGCCAAGAGGTGACAAATCAAGAGCGGATGACGATGGCTCCATGACCGGAAGAGCATTGGGTTACTGTGCAGGGTATTTTAGCCTGGATTCGCCTTAGAGGTATGGGGATAGGTCGCAGATACGGTAGAGGATTTAGACGAGGATTTCACGGGAGACGTTTTTAGGGACGTTCCGTTCCCCTACACCAATGATATTCGGTGATCCATACTATGAATCCAGGTATGGATATTCCATGGAAAACGAATTAGTGGATCTAAAACGATATGCAGGGGATCTCAAAAAAGAACTAGAAATATCGAGACGAGGGTCAAAGAGTTCTCTGAAAAGGAATAGATAAAAACTTTTCCTTTTTTATACTGAAATCTGTAAAGAAAAGGAACGAGTGTAAGCGAGCTTTCAACGTCTCTAAACCCTTTTTGAGCGGAGCGAGAAAATGTTTGGAAGAATGCTACATACTTAGTTTTATTTTTATTTATTAAACCTCATTTTCGCCCTCCTGTGGCGGGGAGGGCGTTTCATCAACGTTTTGCTCGTAAGTCTCCATTTCACTTACATCTGCTTCTTCCGGGTACTCATTTGCTGGAGAGTCAAAACTAGCTTCGGAGGTATTACCTCCTTTTTTCTTTTTCATAACAACAACCACTATAGCAACTATTACCACTATGAGTGCCAACAATACCCACCAGTAATCTTCTAGTAAATCTAAACCGGAAGGTTCTGCATCATCAGGATCGTCCGCATCATCCGGATCATCGGGTTCCTCTATCTCTCGGAACAATGCGGTGATGTTTTTATCTGCGTACATGTAAACGATCACCGTAGTCTCATCTCCGACAATATCTCCTCTCCACTCTACAAACTCCCATCCCTCTGCGGGAACTGCGGTAAGGGTAACTTCAGATCCCTCTTCGTATATATCTTGATGACTAACATTGCCTTCCCCTTCTATGATCACGTTTAGGGAGTACACAACTACTTCTCCAACCCTTACGGATATGCTCTGGTTTCCAAGGTGGAAGTAATATAGACCGGTGCTTTCGAATGTATAAGTCTCATCTACCGAGACAGATTCTCCAGGTCCTAAAGTCCATTCTGCTAATACGGTGTCGCCCATGGTTAGTTGAATAGTCCCTTGAGCAGTTCCCACATTCTCGACCTCAGCAGTGATGCTAACAGTGAGAGGTACATCACCCTCCGTAGGGTTGACGACGAAATCAGTGACCTCGAAATTGGCTTCCGTTCTTTGGAACACCGCGGTTATCGTTTTATTTTCATCCATAAGAACCTCTGCCGGAAGGTGTGAACCGGAGATATCTCCTCTCCACTCTACGAACTGCCAACCCGGATTCGGTGTAACTGTAAGTGTGACGATAGTACCTTCCACGTATTCTAGAAGATCCGGGTCTATGTTCACCGTACCCATACCTTCGACGCTGATCACGATTTCATAATAGTTGGCATCTTCCTCTACGAAGTGAGCTGTCAGTTGTTTGTCACTGTCCATGGTGGTGGAGATGATGTTATGTTGAGCTTCCCCCGGTGGATAGTCGCCCGTCCAGTGGCTGAATACCCAACCTTCGTGAGGGAAGGCTTCTATCGATACGGATGTATCAACTTCATATTCGTGCACACCCGTCGGAGGTTCGGTCCAACCATTACCGATCACATCCATGGTCAATGTGTATATTTCGTCTTCTAAAACAGTAAGTGTAGCTTGATCGCTGGAACCATCATATGTGCCGGTTACTGTCCATGTTCCAGCATTCTCGGAGGTATACTCGTTGTATGTCCAGTATCCTCCGGCACTCGGATCGATATTCCATGTGGTATCGTCGGTTACGTCTCCGAGCTCATTATCATCTTCATCGTAGGCGGTTGCCGTATATGATTGAGAAGCCCCAACGTCTATACTTGCTTCCTGGGGCTCTATGGTTATATAAGACACCGGTTTGGATTCAACTGTTAAATAAACGGTCCCAGATACCTCTCCATAGGTGCCGGTGACCGCCCAATAACCTGCATTTTCCGAGTGATAGACGTTGTTGTCCCAGTGACCGCCTGCGTTGCTATCAATGCTCCAATGGGTGTCTGCTGTGACATTTTCTATTTCATTGCCGTACGTATCGTAAGCGACCGCGTTGTATTCTTGACTTTCTCCTGATGTTATAGTCGATTCCGGCGGTGATATCTCTATGCTAAATACTTCACCATGTTCCACTATCAAGGTTGCAGTATCTTCCATACCTTCATAGGCAGCCGTAACCGTCCATGTACCGTTGTACTCGGAATAGTATGTGTAAGCTCCCGCCCAATGACCGCCTGCCTCGTCCTCTATGCTGTAAACGGGAATGACCTCGCCTATCTCGTTTTCGAACTCATCGTAAGCTATGGTCAAGTATGCAATATCGTCTCCGGCGGTGATGGTGGCTTCCGGTGGTGAGGTCACGATACTGTACGCATCACCGGCAAGTACCCTCAAGGTTGCATTATCTTCCATACCATTGTATTGTCCGGTCACGACCCAGTCGTTTGCGTATTCCGAATGGTACACGTTGCCGACCCAATCGCCACCTGCTTTGTCTTCTATGGACCATGTGGTTTCGTGGGACACATCTCCTTTCTCGCCACCGTATTCATCGTAGGCCATGGCGGTGTACTCTATTGGATCACCTGCGATGATGGCCTCATAATTCGGTGATATAACGATGTAACTTATCTCGAACTCGATGGAGAAGGTTACAGTATCCGTTGCTGAATTACCCGCATTATCATAAGCTCTCACATCCACAACATGCTCTCCTTCGGCTAGGTCAGTGAACTGGTGATAGGTATCATTGCCCTTGTTTGTCCATACGCCTTCGTCTATACGGATCTCGTAATAGTCTATCCCTGAAAGATTATCCACCCCAGTCCATTCTACTATGACCTCAGGGACCGATATCACTTCACTATCCTTCGGAGATGTTATATCGACCGTAGGAAGAGTTACATCGACCATGAAGGTAACATTATCATATTCATAGTTACCCGCGTGGTCGTAAGCGATCACTTCCACAAAGTGGAACCCATCGGTCAGATCGGTGAAAAGGTGCGATTCGTCAAGGCCTTTGTTAATCCAGTCGCCTTCGTTTATCCTTATCCTGTAATAATCGATGTCGGAGATATCATCGCTACCATCCCACTCAACGGTAACCTCCGTCGTACCGAATATCTCCCCTTCATCAGGAGATGTGATGGTGACCGTAGGGTCGGAAATGTCCACAACGAAGGTTACAGAATCAATGGCTGCGTTGCTGGCATTGTCCGTTCCCCTAACATCTACCGTGTGACTACCTTCATCAAGATCTATTAAATCATGTGTCGTTTGGAGTCCTTTGTTTATCCATTCGCCTCCATCGATCCGTATCTCGTAATAGTCTATACCAGATGTATCGTCGCTTCCGGTCCATTCCACCGTCACGTTTACTGAGGAAATGACTTCTCCTTCGGACGGTGAGATTATATCGACGGAAGGAGCGGTTATATCTACTGTGAAATTGACGTTATCAGTATCCGTGTTGTTGGCGAAATCGAAGGCTCTCACGTACACGGTATGTTCACCATCTACTAGCCCTTCCAAAATATATTCAGTTTCATTTCCAACGTTGATCCAGTCTTCATCGTTCAACCTTATCTCGTAGTGGGATATTCCGGTTTCATGGTCGCTACCGGACCACTGGACGGTGATATCGGAGACGTTGAAAACCTGGTCTTCATCCGGCGAGGAAATTGTTACCGTAGGCGGTGTAACATCAACCGTGAAGGTAACACTGTCGGTCGCATCGTTTCCTGCATCGTCTGCCACCCTAACATCAACGATGTGGTCACCTTCCTCCAGCTCGATGAACTGGTGAGATGTATTTAGACCTATGTTGGTCCATTCACCCTCGTTGATCCTTATCTCATAGTAGTCTATGCCTGATCCGTCATCACTTCCGCTCCACTCAACTGTAACGTTGACCGAAGACATTATTTCTCCGTGGTACGGTGAGATGATATCGATAAGAGGGTCGGTCAAATCTACTATGAACGTAACGTTATCCACTGCGCTGTTGTTGGCATGGTCGAAAGCTCTTACGTCTATGCTATGCTCCCCGTCTGTTAATCCTTCGAAAATGTACTCGGTGTCTGTACCCGCGTTGATCCATTCGCCTCCATCCCGTCGTATCTCGTAATGAGATATGCCAGAGCCCATGACGCTACCTGTCCATTCCACTGTAACGTTACCGGTAGAAAATACATCCCCATCGCCGGGTGATACTATCTCTACGTTGGGAGCGGTGAAATCTACGGTGAATATAACGTTATCAGTTGCGTTGTTACCTGCGTTGTCAGTAACTCTAACATATACGGTATGAATTCCTTCCTCCAGATCGGTGAATAGATGAGTTGTGTTTAGGGCCTTGTATATCCAATCTTCTTCTCCTATTTTTACCTCGTAGTAGTCTATACCGGATACATCATCACTTCCGCTCCACTCCACCGTCACATTTGTAGATGAAAAAGCTTCTCCGTCGGATGGTGAGGTTATTTCTACGTGGGGTTCGGTTAAATCCACTATGAATTTTACCGTGTCCAATGCAGAATTGTTAGCAGTATCGTATACTTGTACATCGACGGTATATTCACCTTCTTCCAAACCGCTAAACTGATGCGTAGTATTCTCCCCTTTATCTATCCATTCTCCCCCCTCGATCCGTATACTATAATTCATCGTTCCTGACCCATTAGTACCGCCCAGCCATTCCACCGTAACCTCTGATACCGCAAATGCATCTCCATGGTATGGCGATGTTATGCCTACGGCAACGGGTTGATACCACAGCAGAGGATATGTTGCATTTTCTATCATCCACCATGTATCGGTGAAGTCCCATGCCTCATGGGTAAAGGTAGTCTGGGTTTTCATATCACTGGTGTTCATACCGGTTCCCATCCAACTTTCAGTTTGACCCGATGTTTGATTGTCCCAGAAATTCGCTATATCTGCAAATCCACCTGAGGTATCTCCACCACCCACCAATCCGCCCACGTTGGAATCACCCGATACGTATCCTGTGGAGTAGGAATATTCCACTGTTGCACGATCGTTTCGTCCTATCAATCCGCCGACCGCATGGGATCCGTTCACATCCCCTCGCGCATAAGAATTGGAAACGGTGCACACATCATTGAATCCGATCAGTCCGCCGACCCATGTACCGCCATATACGTCCACATCTGCGTAAGAATATTCTACAGACCCCATCCATGTTCTTCCTATCAAACCTCCGGGGTTACCTCCGCTAACTATTCCCGTTACATATGA
The DNA here is from genome assembly GCA_046498385.1 of Thermoplasmata archaeon. Taxonomy (GTDB): domain Archaea; phylum Thermoplasmatota; class Thermoplasmata; order Halarchaeoplasmatales; family Halarchaeoplasmataceae; genus Halarchaeoplasma. Next base: position 5,833 of record JAWOAU010000025.1, read on the forward strand.
ACGGGATACGATACTGTGATACGCATATCCAACCAGGCCCCCGGTATATTCATCTCCCTGTATTTCTACATCTAAAAGTCCTACATCCTTGATATTAGCTTCCTCCGTCACCCCGAATAAACCGTTGTATTGTGCAGTACGATCTATGTAAAGTCCGGTTATCTCATAACATTGTCCGTCCAGGCTGCCGTTAAAACGATCTTCATCGGTTCCGATGGGTATGAAACCGGCACCGTCGTTCCATGTTTCCGTCTCGCTTGCGTCTATGTCATTAACAATCATGTAATGTGCGGTAACATCGTCGTTCATATCCTGCAGGTCGTAAACATCGTAGATCAGGTACGGGTCTTCGGGAGTTCCCTCCCCGGATGGTCCTTCCTGCCAATATAGTAATGGATATGTCATGCCCTCCAGCATCCACCAGATATTTTCAAAGTCCCAACCTGTGTCAGTGAAGGTACTTTGAGTCTGCATCTCTGCAGTGGTCTTTGGTTCCCCTTTCCCGGTATCGCTTTGACCGGAAGTTTCCTGATCATAAAAACTATTGGATACCGTTGAACCAGCATCATTCACACCGACAAGTCCACCGGAAGTTGTTCCGGTGACGTTTCCAGTTGAATAACTGTTGATAACCGTAGGGCTTGTTGATATGTACCTGTTCCTCCCTACCAGTCCTCCCACGTAAATGGAACCGGTGACATCTCCCCAGGAATAACTGTCAGTTATCGTTCCATCCAGGTTTACACCAACTAATCCACCCACCTGAGAGTTTCCGTCAACGCCTACGGTGGACAAACAATATGACACTAGACCATAACTTCGACCTAAAAGTCCGCCTATCTCTGAACGCCCTGTTACCTTGCCAGAGGCACTTGAGTTATAGACCAAAGTTGAATAATCATTCGCACCCACCAAACCGCCTACATAATCATATCCCGTTATATCGACATCTACAATATGAATATTTTCCGTTTTTGAACCAGCGGTATTAAAACCGATGAGCCCAACACCATTGGTTCCGGGGCGATTTATGTAAAGCTCCGTTATCGTGTGGTTATTGCCTTTTAGACTACCCAGGAACCTATCTGTATTGTTACCTACAGGTAAAAATCCGCTTCCGGAAGTCGAACTGGTACCCCACATCTGCGAGGGGTTTGTTATATCTGATAGACCTACATCACTTACCAGTTCATAATCCGCTGAAAGGTTCATGGCCATCATCTGAAGCTGGTGGCTGTTCCGTATCTCAGTTGACCATTCCGACTGTAAGAACGGACGGGTTTCTCCATCTATCATCCACCATGTATCTAAGAAATCCCAGCCGGCACCGGTGAATGTACTCTGAGTCATCATCTCGGACGTAGTTTTCGGTTCACCCTTGCCGGTGTCAGATTCTCCTGTTGTATCCTGATCATAGAAACCGTTGAAAACCTCACCGGCTTCTCGGTTTTCTCCAACGAGACCACCCTGTCTACTAGCGATGCCGGTCACATTTCCGGTGGCATAGGAATTTACTATGGTACCGTAATTCTCGCCCACGAGCCCTGCAACCCACCGGAAGGTTCCTGTTACATCACCTGTAGCATAGGAATAGTTGACAGTGCCTGTGTTCGTGCCTACCAGTCCTCCGATACGACCACCGTAATCTCCCCCCGTAACAACGTTCCCTGTGGCATACGAATATTCTATGGATCCTCCTGCGTTGTATCCCACCAAACCACCAACATATTGATTATCTGCCGCATCAACATCAACATCTGCATAAGACCTTGAGATGGAACCGCGATTACGACCCACGAGTCCCCCGGAAACAGCGGTAGTACTTTTTGCGATACCTCGGGCACTGGAACCGTAAACCAATCCCCAGTTCTCTCCAACGACTCCTGATGCACCACCTCCTGTCACGGTGCCGGTAAAGTGGGAACTGTGAACCGTTCCGCCATGGTTCCGCCCCAATATCCCTCCCAGATATCCTCCTCCATTGACCGTACCTGTAGCTGTAGAATTGTAGATCATACCACCCACTGTTTCAAAGTCACCGTTCCTTCCGACGATGGCACCGACGTAGTTGTTTCCGACGATGTATATGTTTTTGAGTGTAACATTGCCAACATAACCATCTTCACCCATATGGCCGATGAATCCGATATCACTGGTACTGGATCTATTTATGTATAAGTTAGAGATGGTGTGACCTCTTCCGTCAAAATCACCTACGAAATAATTGGCCCCATCACCGATGGGAACAAAGCCTTCTTTACTATTCCAATCCCTAGTTTCACCGGCATCGATATCGTTCGCCAGTGCATAGTGTGCACTTAAATCCAAACTCATATTTTGTAAGTCGTTAACATCGTAGATCATGTATGGATTCTCAGGACTTCCGTCTTGTATATGTATTTCAAAAGTCACGGATGCCGTGGCAATATTGTTTGTATTATTATAGTAAAGTCGGATATCGACGGTATATTCTCCGTTTTCTAAACCAGTAAATGTGTATTGAGTATCCAACCCTACATTATCCCACTCACCTTCATCCAATCGGATCTCGTAGTAGTCTAAGTTCGACTGCGCATTGCCTCCACCCCATTCTATTGTCACATCTGGATCATTTACAATACTTCCATTGGATGGAGATATTATATCAAAGATCAATTCATCCTGCCACATAAGCTGTGGATAAGATAAATTTTCTACGATCCACCATGTTTCTTCAAAGTCCCAACCCGCATCAATAAATGTTGACTGCGTCATCATCTCGGTAGTGTTTTTTGATTCACCTTTACCGGTGTCGTCCTGACCGGTGGTTTCGTAATCATAAAAACTGCTAGAAATAGTTCCATTATTACTTCCAACGAGACCGCCTACATCTATTGATCCTAATATAGGTCCAGCACTATAACTATCCAGGATCTGACCACCGTTATTATATCCAATCAAGCCGCCTACGTCATTGCCTCCATAAAAATATGGAGAGTTGCCGTTTGTTCCGTTGCGATCGTTGCCTGAGATATCAACTATCTGGGATTCCGTTATCATAGTGGATAAGAACATATCCGATGAATAGGGATCTATCCATCCATCATATTCAGATATCTCTGCAGAAGTTAAGGTCCGCTGGAGCCATGCCTGGTGTGCTATCGTTATATCTGTTTCAGAATAAAGATTTCCTCCTTCCCTATCCTGGCCTCCAAAAAAGAGTTTGTTTGAATTTAAACTATCATCCATAGGTCCGATACTGTTATCACTGACCACTTTAGTACCATTCACATAAAGGCTATATTCATCTTCTACTGAGTCATACTGAACACAGATTGTATACCAGGTGTTCTCTTTGATGTATATCCCTTCATCGCCGTTTTCCATGTCTAAAGAATTCCAACCACCTTTCCTCAACCATACCTTTACATTCGGGCTATTTTCATCCCTTATACGGATGGCAATATCTCCCTGTTTATCTTCCCAGGCCTTTCCTCTGAACATATGCCATCCATCTTTGTCAGTCGCACCTTCAGGGATCTTTACCTTCTCGATTATGGACCATGATGTACCGTGAGTGAAACCAGACATCTCTCCAAAATCCACATGATCCTCATCTGATGCGTTGAGCTGTACAACACGAGGAGCGTTGACATCTACCTCTGCCCAGGATTTAAGGACTTCGTGATCATTGGAACCTACCAAACCACCAACCTGATTTTGCCCATTAACTACACCAGTGGCATAGGATTCAGAAACTGTTCCGTAGTTTCGTCCAGCTAAACCGCCTGTACCGCTACTTCCAGATACATGAGCATCAATTAATCCTATATTACTAATGGACGCATTCTCTCCCAACGTTCCTAACAATCCTACATAGTTCGCTTTCGGTCGATCGATATGCAATCCAGTAACAGTATAGTTTTGTCCGTCTAAGCTGCCTGCGAAGTGATCTGTCTCATTTCCCAAAGGCACGAAACCTTTGCCATTATTCCAATTCATAGTTTCGCTAGCATCGATATCGTTAGCCAGTGCATAGTGAGCACTCAAATCGTTGCTTATGTTCTGCAGTTCCTCCACATCGTAGATCATATACGGATCTCCGGGACTTCCGTCATCTAACGGGTCATTGCCGGGCGTAGGCACTGGTACATCGTCAGACTGTGCGAGCAGGGTCCCCACATTGAAGACTCCCACAAAAAGCATTGAGATAACGGCACATACCAAAATTCTGTTTTTTACGGATTTCATGATGCATCACATCTGATTGTATATACTGGATGTTTCAGGCATAATAAACTTTTGGTTCTATATGATATAATGATTTACAAATCGTGAATAATACTCATTGGTGCATAAAGTTTAAGTATAACATCTCATATAGGTAATATTGTGATAACATGCCAAGAGGAGACGGAACAGGACCGGATGGATACGGACCAATGACCGGAAGAGCATTGGGTTACTGTGCGGGATACTCCAGCCCCGGGTTCGCCAAGGGTAGAGGTATGGGCAGAGGACGTGGTTTCGGAAGAGGATTCGGACGAGGCTTAGGTAGGGGGCGTGGTTTTTTCAGAGCCCCTGTACCCCAACGAGCTCCATACTACGATCCATACATGGAACCCAGGTACGAGTACTCAAGGGAAGACGAATTGGAGGATCTGAAGCGCTATTCCGAGGAGCTCAAAAAGGAGCTTGAGAACATCGAATCTAGGTTAAAGGAACTCAAAGAAAAACAGTAAACACCCTTCTTTCTCTTTTTTATTCTAGTTTTTTCCTGAGGTTCTCCAGCATCACTTTTGTCATCTTTTCAAGGTCGTACTCGTGCTCCCAACCCCAGTCCTCTCTTGCCTTTGAATCATCTATGGTACTGGGCCAAGAATCCGCCGTATTCTGCCTTTCGTCGGGAACGTAATCCACCTTGAAATCGGGGATGTGCTTTTTGATCTCCTCTGCAAGCTCTTCTGCCGTGAAACTGAGTGCGGCGTGGTTGTAGCTGGTTCTCACTGTTATTTTCTCCTCCGGCGCCTCCATCAACGTCAAAGTTCCCTGTATGGCATCCTCCATGTACATCATAGGAAGTTCGGTATCTTCTCTTACGAAGCAGGTGTATTTTCCGTCTTCGATGGCCTTGTAGAATATTTCCACCGCATAGTCGGTGGTACCTCCACCGGGTTCTTCCTTGTAACTTATCAAGCCGGGGTAACGAAGGCTCCTTACGTCGAGCCCGAATTTTTTGTGATAATACTGGCACATCAATTCCCCGGCCACCTTGGTCACACCGTACATGGTCACGGGTTCTAGTATGGTATGTTGAGGTGTATTCGTAAGGGGAGACGTAGGTCCAAAGACAGCTATGGAACTGGCCCAGAACAGATCGATACCGTGTTCAACCGAGATGTCTAAAAATATCTTCAAACAATTGACATTAACATCCCAAGTAAGGTGCGGTCTTTTTTCACCGGTTGCAGACAAGATGGATGCAAGGTGGTAAACCTGAGTTATCTCATGTTTTTTGATTATCTTATCCATCTCTTCTTTATTCCTTACATCTCCTATCTCGATCAAACCACCGTAGTCGTCGGGTATATTTCTGTGACCCAATGCAACTACACTATCTTTACCGTATTTTTCCTGCAGTCTGGGAACTAACTCAGAACCTATTTGACCAAAAGGACCGGTTACAAGGATTTTTTCTGCCATGATTCAACACCAATTTGTCCCATGGAATCAGTGCTGAATTATAACTCTTTCTCTTAGATTCCATGCAATTTTGTTCTCAGAATGAAAGATAAAGAGAACCGGTTCCTGCATAGAACAATACTACCTTTTGCAAACAAATACAGCCTATATGCTCCGGGCTTTTCTAAAAGCACTCCTTACCGCATCCAATATATTAGATGGTTTTATGGAATCACCCACGTTGTAAACCTCCTTGGCCGCCATGCTTTCAAAGCATTCATAATACAGTTTATTATTGCTAGTTACACCAGTGGATAGAAGCACCGCATCAGCTTTAAGAAACTTTTTCCGGTAGTCCTCTTTGATTTTGGGGGCAAGGGGGTTGTGTACATTCTCTGGAATGATCGGAGTCCATGTAATATATGGGTCGGGTTTCTTGTTCGCCATATTCCTTAATATCTCCACACCATTTCTTTTGATAGATACTACCTTGGTCATGTTCATAAGCTCCACATCACCCTCTTCCAAATAATGTATGAGATGTCCTCGGTTAGCGGTACATACATCATGCATGAAATGTTTCATCATCTCCACAACCTTTACTCTCTTGCCAAATTCATATCTCAAATAATAGGCGGTCTCGCAACCTACCACACCGCCGCCGACCACAACTATATCTTTAGCATCTTCTATAGGGGAGGGGTCGTTGAGTATATCTACCGCATGATATACATGATCATTGTCGATACCGTCTATGGGGAGTTTGATCTGCTTTGTCCCTGTAGCAAGCAGGATAACATCATAACCCTTGTCTTTTAGGTATTCACATGTTACTTCCTGACCAGGGATATAATTAAATTTTTCATAGGCCTTATAACCTTCTAATAGATATCTCAAATAATTAAGATAATTTTTTAATTCATATTTGATCTTGGGACGAGAACCGGGTACGATCATACCTCCTATCGTCTTGTTTTTTTCGTAGAGGTCTACCCTATGCCCTCTGTTGAGTAATTCATTTACAGCTATGATTCCGGCAGGACCTGCACCGATGACCGCTACGTTCTTGGACACATCCGCCTGATGCACTTGAGGCGGTATTTCGAATTCAAAGGCGCATCTGGGATTAACGGCACACTGGGGATGACCTCCTTTAACAAATTCATTTATACAACCTTCCTGGCAGCCGATGCAGGGAACGATGGATTCAACCTTCCCCGCATAGGCCTTTTGTGGCCAATAGGGGTCCGCTAATAGAGGGCGGCCCAGCATTATCATATCACACTTTTCATCGATAAGTGCTTTCTCAGCAAGGTCGGGATATCCCAGCTTACCTACTCCGACAACAGGAACATCAAGACCCGTGTTTGCCTTGATACCTTTATTTTTAAAATGATCTTTAACTATCTTGGATATTTTCAAGAAACAGCCCGGAGGCATGGATGCCGGCGGATGAGGCAACCACCAGTTATCATAGCTCCCCAGATCCACATCAAATATATCTACACCGGCTTTTACAAGGTTTTTCATATAATCCAAGGTTTCGCGTATTTTTCTTTCGTTTTTGAATTTTTTTAGAGATTTTACTTCGTCCATCTTCTTACCGTAGGTGGCATTGAGGGCCAGAGACAGGTCTAACCTGAACATTATGGGAAAATCGTCACCACAGCGCTTCCGGATCTCTCTTACCGACTCTATACCGAAGGCCTGCCAATCAGAGTATCGACCAAAAAATCTTCTATTATAAGCCCTGTTAGCAAACTGTTCGAAAAGATAACCTTCATGGGCATGAAGGTATACTCCATCAATATTCATCGCCTTTGAGTCCGCCGCTGCTTGGCCCAATTGTTTTATTATTTTTTTACAACCCCTATCAGATAGTCTTTTGCAAGGTACTTTAGGTATGTAGTAGTTAGGGTTCCAGGATGCGGACACCGGGAATTTTTTTTGGTTGAGTAAACACTGAGGGTTCCCTACTCTGCCTAACCCCGCGCTTAACTGAATAAACAATGAAGCACCATGGATATGACACCTGGCGGTCAGATCCCTCCAACCCGAATAAACCGTACGGCTTCTATCTATCCTTGGAAAATAGACTAAATCACCTTTCTCCTTAAGCGTTGGATCGACTCCATAACTTACAGGTACAAGGCCGGTAGTGATAAGACCAACACCTCCTTTAGCCCTTTCTTCAAAGTAAGTCACCATCCTTTCGTCAGGTCTACCAGTCTCATCGCACATGTTGATGTTACCTATGGGCGCCATAACCAGTCGATTCTTCAATTTCAAGGAGTTGACCTTGATAGGACTAAACATTTTATTATAGGGATACAAACGTTGGGTCATCCCGGGAATGCTGTTTTTATCTTTAAACCAAGTGCCGTATTTCTCGTGAAGCTCATACAAAATGCGCTCGCCTTTGTCGTTGCTCATAATATCATCTTTTCGATCGGCTTAAGGCACAACCGTAGGTAATAATTATGGGAATCAATAAGAGCGTATTTAACTCTTGTTGCGGTATGTCCGAGAAACAGGAAACCCCTTTCAAGCGTTACTCTTATATAATCTAATGTTCCATTCTCTTTAATATGAACGGAAAAAAACTGAAACCCGTGTGTGCTTTATTGATTATAACATTGTTGTGTTTAACTGGCAGAATTGTTGAAGCAAATGATTCCCAAGAGATTGAACCACCTTCCGTAACTATCACCGAACCACCTCTATGCCGCTGTCCCGGTAAAGAGTACGATACAGATGCGGTGACGATTGAATGGGAATCCGAGGAAGGTACTTATCCCATAAGTCACCACGAGATTCAGATCAATACCTCCGAAGGAGAGGGTGAATGGATAGACGTAGGTATGAATACCAAGCACACCTTCGAGGATTTGGAGGGTGGGGATTACGGTGTCAGAGTGAGGGTGGAGGATACCGAAGGAAACGAAGACATCGACGGGAGCAAGTTCGTAGTCGATACCTTCCCGGACCAGCTGATGTGGCAGGTCATCGGTTCATCCACGGTTTTTACCCTGCTTTTCGTGTTCGGACTGATATATCATAAAAAGAAGGGTACCCCCGCACCTCAGTACAAAGGAGTAAAAAAATGAAAAAAGGGGTTTTTGAAGGAGTTCACTCTTCTTGGAAGTAGAGTATATCCTTCAGCGTTCCTTCCCGCTCATCCTTGGGTCTCAGGACCGCCTTCACCTTACAGCCGATGAAGTCCTTGTCAGGCTCATCGGATTTGATCACACCTAGATGAGCGCCGTCGGTATCCTCAATATCGATGAGGGCCATGATTTTGGGCTCCTCTAGCCTTTCTCCGTAGGTGTTAAGCTTGGCTCTGGTGAAGAGTCGTACCGTTCCCGCGGCAGGCACTTCAAACCAGTTCTCCTCCGGTATCTCTACAAAGCAGTCCTCGCAGTACAATCTCGGCGGGAAGAACACGGTTCCGCACTCCTTACACTCCGACGCCAGGAAGGTATCGTTCTTCATAAGATGTTTGAAGAACCTGTTTCCGGCGGCACCGCTGGTGTACAGATTGTCCACCTGAAGGTTGCCTCGGTAGTGTACTGGGTCGAGAGGATTCGTCTGCTTTTCAAAGAAGGTCATCACTCATCACCTCCTTCCAGAGGTTTAAAGTATTTGATGTCCCTGATCGAACCGGTGCGTTCTTCTTCCGGTTTCCAGACCGCTTTCACCTTCATACCTATGTGAAGGTCTTCAGGGTCCATCTCCCCGAAGTAGTGCATGAATCCATGCTTCGGAGATGCACCGTCTATCGATACTACTCCCACTAGTATGGGATCTTCTATCCTGTTAGCATCCGGGTCGAGATAGGATATGGAAAAGGTCTCCACCTCACCGGTATCCTCCAGATATACCCATTCGTCCGTGGGCCCGTAGCAGTGTTCGCAGAACATTCTTGGAGGAACTATAACCCGGCCGCAGGGCTTACATTTTCGGGCAACTATATTGCCTTTCTTAAGCTCCTTAAGGAACCTGCTGTTGGCCGGCCCTACGCTGAAGGCGTACTGGGCTTCGACCTCCCACCAAGTGTACGTGACCTTCTTTTCTCTGATGTCTTTACTTGAAACGTGTGTTCCAGGTGCGTATTTCGGATGTCCTTGTATTTTTTCTTCCGTCATCTTATCATCTCCTCAGTACCATTACCGTACCCATCTGCATTATATCGCCCCAGGCCTGGCCAACACCTACCTGTGGGTCTCCGGGTATCTGTCGTTTGCCCGCCTTTCCGGCTAGCTGCCAGTACAGTTCACATACCTTCTGACCCATTGTAGCAGCGATCGGATTGCCGACGCCTAGAAGTCCACCCGAGGGACATATCGGCATGTCGCCGTCCCTTTCGGTTACACCTTCCCGGGTGAGTATGGGTGCTTCTCCTTTGTCACAAAGGAGCAAACCTTCCATGTGATGGAGCTCCTTGTAGGTGAAAGGATCGTAGGGCTCCGCGAAGTCGATCTCCTTTCTGGGTTTCCGTATGCTCGCCATCTTATATGCCATCCTTGCGGCGTTGGCCACGTACTGTGGGAAGTATAGGTCCCTATTGGTCCACATTGAACTGGCTATGTTCCATCCTACACCATCAACTAATACGGGGTCGTCGGTGATTTGTCTTGCCTTCTTTTCGTTGCAGAAGATCAGCGCGGAGGCACCATCGCTAGGCGGGCTGATATCGAGTCTGTTAACAGGCCATGCCATCATCTCTGAATTGAGCACGTCGTCCACGGTAATATTCTCGTCGGGCAGCTGGGCACAGGGGTGTCCAACGGCGTTCTTCTTGTTCTTTACCGCAACCCTAGCAATGTCTTCCTTCTTGATATTGTGTTTGGTCATGTACCTGTTCATCTCCATGGCAAAAAGCCATACTAGGTTTGGAGTTAGCGGTCTGTCCAATATGGGGTCCCAGATGGTTTGGAACGCAGTTTGTGGATGAGGATAACAGCCCCCCATCTTCTCCTCGCATACAACCATGACCATATCCGCAACACCCGAAGCGACGTGCCACCAGCCGGCTATGGGTGCGAAGACTCCGGTACCGCCGCCGTTGAATACTCTAACGTAGGGCTTGTCTTTGGCACCGGCGCCGTCGAGAAGGTTCTCTCCTTTCATGTGGATACCGTCGAAGGCATCCGGTGCGGTCCCCATGATAACCATATCAAGGTCCGAACGGGTTATACCCGCCTCTTCCAAAGCCATCTTCGCGGCCATAAAGGAAAGTTCCTTACCGGTCTCTTTTAAACGCCTTCTGAAAAGACTCATGCCGCCACCAAGTACCACAACGTCGTTCATGCTTTCACCTCCCGACCGAATACCGCTACAGCTCCGGTTGCACTAGGTATACCCCGCCAAGATTGTGCCATGCCAAAGATAGGATCGGATACCTGTCTTTTTCCCGCATGTCCTCTCAACTGTGTGACGATCTCCAAGGACTTCTGCATTCCTGCAGCTTCAAGACAGTTGCCCACACCTAAGGAGCCTCCGGACAGGTTAGTAGGTAGGGAACCTTCTTTACTCAGTTCTCCCTCTTCCAGCAGTTGGGCGGCCTCTCCGGGTCTTGCTAATCCCAGGGCTTCGAGGTGCTGCAGTTCTTTGTAAGAGAATCTATCATCTACTTCAACTACATCCAGTGTTTTACGTGGGTTCTTTATGCCTGCCATTTTGAAAGCCATCTTCGAGGCTTGGGCGGCGTAGCCCGCATCCATATCCCTGCTGGACAACCACGGTGTTTCCGAGTTGTATCCGAACCCACTAAGGTATACGGGTTCGATGCCCAGGTCTTTGGCAACACTTTCCTCGGCAAGGACGAAGCAGATAGCGCCATCTACAAGAGGGCTGATATCCAGCTCCTTGACCGGATCAAAAACATATTCCGAATTCATCACATCCTCCTCGGATATGAGCACTTCGTAGTTCGCATCGGGATTATCGAAGGCATTCTTTTTGTTCTTTACAACTACGGATGCGCATCTTTCTTCCGTGATACCCGTTGATTTCAAATAATGCCGCATCTCCAATCCCGCCAGGAAATAAGGGTGTACTCTATCCTTCTCGTCGGAGGCTCCCACCAAGGGTTTCGGTCTTTTCTCGGGATACTTGGGAGACCCGGCATACTTCTCTCTTTCCACCGAACCCGCCGCGGGTTTCTCGAATATCGGATCCATTGCATGGAGGACAACATCGCCGTAGGTCAACAGGTCGGATACCTTGCTGTGGGTTTCCACCGCAACCGTATCCATCAGTCCGGTCATTATCTGCATATAGGCGTTTCCCAATCCCTGTATTCCGTCTCCGCAGACAGTACAACAGGGCCGCTGCACAGCGCCTATCTGATCCGGGACAAACTCGTCGAATATACTGAATCCTTCCCAGTAGTCTTCGGCACATGTAATAAAGCTATCGACCTCTTTTCTAGGGTCAACCCCTGCATCAACGTATGCCTTCTTACACGCCTCATACATAAATTCTTTCCAGCTAACATCTGGAGTCATGGAGTTGAAATCGGTGTTCCCGACTCCAATCACGCACACTTTTCTTGTCATTTTTTTATCACCATTGAATTCATTTTCTTTTACCACCCATCGACAATAGACGTCAACGAGCTTTTTATTTTCGTCCCCTAACATAGGACTTAGAGAGGGGATAGGGTCATACTAACAAGGATTTATAAGGTTTTTGGAGAAATTAATGTTTCAAACCCTATAATATATCGATGAACTTATCGTGCCTCTTTTGAACCCTAGACGTTTAAACGTAGCCATATCAAAACGTCCTATTTTTCACTTCCCAAGTACCATGCCCTGGGGGTCTATCTCGTGAAGTATGCGCTGTTCGTCTATAGTCGGAGGGTTTGAGACACCATGGTTTTCAGGAATTATTATGTCGAATCCGCTGTTCTCCATGATATCCTCAATGGTTACCCCGGGGTAGCGTTCCATGAGCTTGATCCTGCGGCTGTTTTCATCGAACCCATAAACACCCAGTTGGGTGATGACCCGGAAGGGTCCGCTACCCTCAGGAAGACCTGCTTCTTCCCTGGCATTTTTACCCGAAAGATAGCCTGGAGTGGTCAGGAAATCAAGTTTCTCCACGAAACGTCTCTTGTCCTGCCTCATGAGAACGATGGTATTCCAACATAAGGAACCGATATCATTGGCACCGCCGCTGCCGGGAAGCCTTGCCTTGGGCTTACTGTGATCACCTATCACGGTGGTGTTTATGTTACCATAGGGATCAAGCTGTGCCGCTCCCAAAAAACCGTAATCGATGTATCCACTTTGAGCAGCTGACATCACATCGTGCATGGTGGATGCGGATACCGCCTTGTGAAATGTTCTTGAATCCCCCACAGATATGGGCAGTGCGGGTATCTTAGGACCTATGCCTCCGGCTTCGAATATTATCAGTGAATCCGGTGCGTGTGTTCTCTGGGCGAGCATGCATGCTATCATAGGTAAACCCGTGCCCACGAAGAAAGTTTTACCGTTCTCAAGGAGATGAGATGCCACGCATGCCAAAAGTTCTGTAGCGGTGTATTCTTCGGCGTATTCCATATTTAACCCCTCCTCAGCCATGGAGCAGTCATCGGTCTTTCGTAATTCTCTATCTCGGTTAACTTTTTCATATTCTCATGTCCCCCTGTTAGCTCGATATACTCCGTGAAGTTCTTCACCCCATAAACGTATTTATCAAAATACTCTTGTGTGCCCTCTTCAGTCTTGGACAACTTCAACCACTCGGCGATGTGTTCTTCGTCGAAGAAGTATAGGTATGGCATCTCGCAGGGATGCGAACCCCATGGAATCTCGACAACCGCGTCAACGTGGTAGAATGGTATCACCGTTCTCCAGGGTTTCTCCCTTATTACATCATCCTCTATTATCTCCTCGGTGGTTATTATCAAACGCCTGGCTGCCCTTGCCAGCTGGACATCCTCAACAGCTATGCCGTCTATCTGGGCATTTCCGTACTTGTCACATCTGGGAACATGTATCATGGCAACATCTGGATTGCACGAAGGCAGCAGACACACCTTTTTACCGCTGTAGGGGTCCTCGATCACCTTGGCGGAGCTGTGCTTGAAGGTATCCGTTCCCATGAGAGCCCTGGATGGTACAAATGGTATGCCCATGGCACCTGCTAAAAATCTCCACTGGTAGGCCGCATTACTTATCTCTCCGACAACTTCGCAAACTCCGGTTTCAACCGCCCTTCTTGACGCAGGTGAAAGACCCCTGAGTTCATGACCGAAGGTATATGCCACATCGATTTTATTCACGCAGCCAGCGGCGATGAGTATGTCCGAATCGTGAACCGCCGTTTTTCCCGCCATGGTCAGATCTCCCAATTCCTGACGTGCTATCTCGTATATCAAAGCCATGGATACCCTTATATGCCCGAAGCCTCCCGATGCTATGAAATCCCCGTTGGAAATGAACTTCTTCACCGCTTCCTTGGGTCCCATTCGTTTGTCCTTTAATTCCCTTGATTTATTCTTGGCCACCCATCTTCTATGTTCGTCAGGGTCGTACCAGCCAACAAGTTCGCCTTTGCCTTCTTCTATCACCTGCAATATAAACACCTTTGTAAAACTCCAATCCTTTTAATGATAATAAAATTATCGCAGGATATTACGAGTTCGGCGAGGTTAGGTTGATTATATGTTCTCTCTGTTCACTCGGTATGTATCGTGTGATACACACCTACTTTTACGCCGCGCTCTTTGCATCCATGCTATAACAAACTAAAAGGATGATTAATATTTGAAGTTTTACTGAATTACTTTACGATATGGAGTATTTATGGCCATACACCGCTCATGTTCGTAAGCCGGTTCTCACCATCATACTCGTTTTTCACTTTCTAGATCACCTCGTTGTCTCGATTCATCACGATGTTGTTGAGTTCTTCTTTGATTTTTGAAAAGCAGATATACGGCTACCGATGCTCCGATAATAACGATCCCCACTATCAAAAACGTCTGCCAAGATCTATCTATTTTTTCTCCACCGAAGGCATAGAGTACCCCTTCCTTAGATAGAATATAAAGAGTTCCTTCGGAACCTATAGCTCCACCCACTGGCATGGAATCAAGCGTGTGATTCCACAGGACGGTCCCGTCTGAAGAAACGGCGTAGAGTTCGGCATGCTCACTCTCTTCGTGCCATGAACCTGCGTAAACAGTACCTTCGGAGCCAACGGCTAAACTAGCAAATATGTCGGTTTCGTTGTGCAGGTTTAGGTTCCATTTGAGTTCTCCATCTGAACCAAATGCCATCAATGTTCCGTTGTTAGATGTAGAATAGATGGTGTCATCGATACCCATTGATAGGGTGATTATAGAGTCGGTATGATCGTAAGTCCACCGTTCAACACCGTTCTTATCGAACGCGTAGAGTTCTCCTCCATCACATCCTACGTAGATGTTCTCATCATCCCCAAGAACTACACTATTTACCTCTGATGCTAGTTCCTGCCTCCAAATCTGCTGCCCCTCGTTTATTGCGTATAGATATCCTTTACGATCTCGAAAGGTAGTTGCATTAAAAGCATCTACACCCATGTAGATAGTACCTTCAGAATCGATTGCGGGTCTTACGTGAGAATGTTCAATTTCCTCATCACCTTCAGTATAAAAAGTAAAATTCCACAGAGGTTCACCCGAATCGGATACAAAATTCAATAAGTTTTGAAGACCACCGGTGAACACAAATACACCTTCTTCAAAGCTTATTGCATACGAGGTTAACCCAAGTGCAGCCTGATACGAACTCCATCTGAGTTCACCTTGTCTGCTTACAGAATGAAGTTCTGAGCCAACACAGTATATCACACCATCGGAACCGATCGCTGGTGAATAAATTTTCATTTCTCTTCTAAAAGGTTGAGTCGTCCGATTTATATCTAGTTTCCACTCGATAGAGCCATTGGGGTTAACAGCAAACAGAGCTCCTTCGTACTCACCATCTATAGGTATTCCAACTGGGTTCCCAGAACCAAAATATATCATACCCTCCTCATCTATAACCGGTCCTATCCTTCTAAACCCGCCTCCATAATTAGAAACTTCCGTATCGAGTTTCCACAAAAGAGTACCGTCCAAGTGTGACGTATCCGACGTACTTCTGCTGGAGTTTTGAAGATCATTTCCCAGATTAGGCCACGCCGCCTCGGAGGATGTTCCTTGAACTATTGTTAAACTGGTTAGAACCATGAACAAGATAAAATCAACTGCAAACTCATTTCTTATTTTCATTTTAGGTCCACCTTAGGTCCACGTTCAAGGCCCCCAATACCATCCTTTCATTCATTCTCGATTTTAGAACCATAATCCCCCCTCAATTTCATAATTTTCCATAGGAGATCTTAGCAAAAAAGCAAAAAAGAATCAGGTTACGATCATCCCAGATTCAGGTCTAGCCCCTGGTCTTGTATCTATTATAAC
>JAWOAU010000037.1:0-41777 GCA_046498385.1 Thermoplasmata archaeon
TTTTTGATATTATCAACACCTAACCTCTTTTTAACTCTTGAAAAAAGAGGTATCAATGCAAAGTAAGGTGGTCTAATATCCGTTATTTTGAAGTCTAAAATAACTTTATCAGCAGTGGCTATAACGTAGATGACCTTGTACCTAATTCTTTTCCATTCACTTTCATCGAATTCTCTTCCTCTGCTTTTTTCCAGAAATTTTCTCCAACCATTTTTTACCCAGTAACCATCAGAGTAAATTATACCGTTGAAATTAACATCGGTATTCCTCAGTTTTTCTAACGAGATACTACCTTTCTCCTGGTCATATTTCCATAGTGTGGATGGACAGGCAGTTCTGGTTTTTTTACCCAGATCACCGGTTAATATTTCACCCGCAGTTCGTGTGTTGAACAAACTGGTCTTTGAGTTATATCGTGTATAGAATAGCTTGTCTAAAAATTCATCACTGTAATTATTACTGCCTGTTACACCGACGATATCATCGGTGTAGTAGGTATTACAAGCATCGTTACTACACTGCCAATAATTTACCGGGATCTCTATAGTTTCATAGCTGGATAGTACATACCGTTTTCTACTTTTGTTGATATGCAGTTTAGATCCACATTCATTGCAATGCGATGGGCTGATCACCTTAAACAGGGGCAAAAGATCACCATTGTAATTTATTAGAGGTAGATCTTTCACGATCTTTCCGTTTTCAACACGCCTAGCTTCCTTTTTGTTTATCCTGACATTTCCCTTAACCATCCAGAGCCCTAAATGTAAATATGCTTCTCATTTAAAAAAATTTGGTTAAATGAGCATGCCTGGATTGGGTTCTGGATGGCAAAAAAAAGCCATCTCTCCAGACATGCTCACTGAACCCTACTTCTTTCTCATTTAAACAACTTTTCCCGAAGATAATAAAAAGTCTCCCACATCTCTTCCATGATCTCACCGTTAGGAAGCATAGAAGCAGGATGAGGCTCGCTTTTTTCAACTTTTTGAAATCTAACACAGCTTTTCCAGTCACCTTTACAGTACAGCTCGACCCACTTTCTTTCTATTTTCGCTTCTTCGTAAAATCTCTTCATTGGGCATAAAGGGTACCATTTACATACACTTAAAAATATTTTCAATTTATTGTAATCCGCAAACATCTCTTCTTTGTGAGAATCATCGTAAAGTAGTGATGCCGGATGCGGAAGAGGATATACCTTTATATCATGTACTAGAAACAGTTTTCCAATTACACGTGGAAAATCACCTTCAAATTTCAAGCTGTATTTATTGAAAATATACCGTGTAGCGTAATAGCCCATAGGTACAAGTATAGCCGGGTTCACAAAACGAATCTCTTCATCTAGATACTCCGAACATGCATCGATCTCATTTTGTTTCGGTTTCCTGTAACCCGGCAGCATACATTTGATAAGATTTGTCATGTATATTTCTTCCCTAGATACTCCTGCATTTTTCAACAAATTATCCAACACTTTGCCAGACGGTCCAATGAACATCCTCCCCACTTTGTTTTCTTTCTCTCCCGGGGCTTGAGCTATAAGCATAACCCTGGCATCCCTGTTTCCTTCTCCCAATAACCTGTTGTTACTGGTATCTTGAAGTTGGCATTTTTCACACCCTTTGATTTTCCTATTTAACTCATAGATGCTTTCCAATTTTTCTCCTCCCTTTGATGACTACGAAAGATCCCTCTCCGTATCCTTCTTTCATCCCTTCGACTTCACTAATAGAATCCAAACTATGAAACATAGTTTGAACATAGCTGAAGTCAGAAAAACCAGCTTCTTTCAACAATTGGACTACCTCGTTCACAGAAAAAAATTCAGCTTCTTTGTAGAAAACATTTTTGTCTTTTTCACTTTGATATTTTTTTCCAATCTGACTATCCTTATCTATAAAACCGATTATGATAGCTCCACTCGGCTTCAATATCCTTTTAGCTTCTTTCAATGCCTGCTTTATATCATCGAAAAAACATATCGTGGTGACTATGAGTACGAAATCGAACTCTGAGTTTTTGATCGGAAGGTTCTCTCCCACGCCTTTTATCACTTGAATACCTCTTTTTTTCGCAAGTCTCAGCATATCTGTTGACGGGTCAACCCCAACGGGGATGGAAAAAGGTTCGGAGAACTTACCACTTCCAACACCGACCTCTATACCTTTTCCCCTTTTCGGCAACAGCTTCCCTACGGCTAGTAACTCTGACTTATAAATCACTTTATTTCTATCGAACCACATCTCATAACGATCACTGTTTTCATCGAATGGTTTTGCCTTGATATTCATATCATCACTTAAATCCGATGGCGGTCAATCATCTGGTTTTATGAATTTGAATACACATCCATGAGAGAGCTTTTCGTCATGCGCTATCTCTCTACATATCTTTTCGTCGAATGAAAACCTTTCTTCCTTTATCTCCCCCTTAACATCCTCGCTATTCATGCCCTTGAATTCACCCATGGGAAAATCATCCTCAGTGTGTTTCGGATAAACAATGAGTTTTCCTCCCTGTTTTAGAACTCTAAAGACTTCCCTGTAAAGTTTCCTCCTTTTACCTTTCTCAAAGTAGTGGAGTATATCAAATAGAAGAACATAATCGATAGACATGGATTCAAATTTTAAGTTGAGCCCATTGAAATTCTTTATGGTTTTAATGTTCGTCAACCCATGTTTCGATCCCTTTTCCAATATCTTGGAAAGCGGTTCTTCCCTTTTGTCAACTGCATACACCGTACCGATTTTACCAACAACCTTAGCTGCTGGAATAGAATAATGTCCGTACCCTGCGCCGAAATCCAGTACTGTATCACCCGGTTTTATCCCTACCCTTTGAAGAAATTCAGGTCCGTCTTTTCTTTCCCATATCTCCATTTCATCCAACATACTTTAACCCTATTTCATTCAATCCAATTTCCTCATATAGAATCTTTCCCCTTTGAATTCCGTTTCTATCAATTTTCCTTCGTGAATCAGCTCATGCACCGCAGTCCAGCTTTCATTGGACTTTGACAGCAATTTATCTACTTGTCTCTCTCTCATAGGATGTACAGAGGTGATGCTCAGAAGATCTTCTTTTACATCTCCCGATGTAGCAAAGCTGTCTCCTTCATAACCGATGATGTACTCAACGTCTATCCCTGTTTCTTTGAAGATATTATATGCTTCGTTGATCTTGCTTTCTGTAGGTGCTTCTGCCCATCCCTCGGCTGGTGGTCGTGTGGGTATGGAGAGATAGCTTTTATCCACCCCTATACCGTATATGGTTTCAGCGATCTTTTTCAACTCCTCAGTCTCGTCATTTACACCCTTTATAATCATAGTTTCAGTGTTCAATTCGCCGGAGTAAACGTAAGCGAAATCATACATGCCTTCAATTGTACCATCTAAATCTAGTTCTTTGTGGGGTCTGTTTACTTTCTTCCAGATGCTGCGGGTAACTGCATCGATTTTCAACGACACCCAGTCAGCCTTTGAAACCTCAACCCTAACCTGTTCATCTTCTATAAGCGAAGCGTTGGAAATAACAGCTATCTTGTGTCCGAATTCTTTAACCGTTTCTATCTCTTCACCAAGATGTATGTCCAACGTTGGCTCTCCGTCAGGTACGAAGGTGATATAATCGATGGTTTCATCATTCGCCACCGCACTTTTCATTTTCTTCTTCACACCCTCAACTACCTCATCTACCGTGTAAAATTTCTTTCTATCCATATGCATATCTATGGTCCTACCCAACTGGCAGTAAATACAGGAATAGGTGCATATCTTGGGGGGTATGTTGTTGATACCCAAGCTTTGACCTAAACGTCTGGAGGGGACAGGGCCGTATGCTATTTTCTTCTCCATGCTCATAGAAAGTGACCTCCCATTCTGTCAAAGGTGGCCTCCGATCTCAGCGTGCAGCCGGGCATATACATAGTATCGGGTATGTAATTACTAGGGTTGTTAGTATTGTAAAAATCCCAGTACATTTCACCAGTAATCGTCGATGAGCTAAAAGTAATAATCGCCTCTAGTTCTGCCATGTGCTTATTAACGCGTTGGACCCTATAAATAGATTTTTTGATCCGGTACTCAGCGATGAAAAGAGCGTCAGCATCTCGTGGGTTCCCAACGGCAATCATACCGATCCTTTCCATATTCCATTTTAATCGTACAAATGGGGCAAGATCATTAGCGAACCTGCAGGAGTTGAACTTGTTGAATATCAAGATAGCTTTTATGAGTTTCTTCATCTTTTTTGGATCGTGACTCAAATTATCCAACTCCTTCTTGTGATCTGAGAGTACTCGACAGTATATACTAAAGGGATGAAATGATAATCAGATTACAAAACAAGACATATTTATAGTTTTGGAAAACCAAATTTTTTTTGGGTGGCTAAATAAATGATTGCTAACCGTAAAGTATTTGAATAACAAATACCTGAGTAATTGTATGTTATTCTATGGTACACAGACGGTTAAAGGAAAAAGAGGTGTTTAAGATGTCTGTTTTTGAGCCAAGGATAGTTGGTTTTCTATGCAACTGGTGCTCCTATGCCGGAGCGGACCTGGCTGGTACAAATCGTTATCAGTATTCACCTAATTTTTTACCGGTGCGTGTGATGTGTTCAAGCAGAGTCGACACCGGTTTCATATTGAGAGCATTATTACAAGGGGCAGATGGTGTACTAGTTGCAGGCTGTCATCCCGGTGATTGTCATTACCAAACAGGAAATTTGTACACAAGAAGGAGGATCATGATGCTCAAAAAGCTACTGGAGGTCATCGGCATAGAGCCAGAACGATTGAGATTGGAATGGATCTCCGCATCGGAAGGCAATAAGTTTGCCGTGGTGGTCGATGAGTTCGTGGAAGAAATCAAAGAGCTCGGTCCAAGTCCTATGAAGGAGGTAAAAACATGATCGATTACGAGTCAACGATATGTCCTTACTGCGGCTGCGGCTGTGGGATAAACCTAGTGATAAAGGACGGTAAGATCATCGGCCAGGAACCATGGAAAGAGCATCCCGTCAATGAGGGAACGAACTGCCCAAAAGGAAGGAACGCCTATCAATTCCTCAATTCTGAGGATAGATTGAAAAAACCATTGGTACGAAAAGATGGAGAGCTAAAAGAGACCACATGGGATAATGCCTTGGATACCATAACAGATAAACTAAAGGATGTAAAACCCGAACGTTTTGGTCTTCTCGCATCCGGTAAGAACACTAACGAAGATGCGTATGTTCTTCAGAAATTTGCTAGAGTGGTCATGGGCACCAATAATATCGAGTACTGCGGGAGATTATGTCATTCTCCAACGGCATCCGGCCTCGGTCCTACTGTTGGATCGGGTGTGATGCCAACATCTGAATTGGATATAGAGACGTCAGACTGTATAATCCTCGCCGGTGTCAATATAAAGGAAAATTTTCCCATGTTGGCCATGAGAGTGATAAGAGCAAAGAAAAAGGGAGCTACGGTTATAGTGATAGATCCAAGAAAGAACGCCACCGCTAGATATCTAGGAGATATTCATCTACAGTTGAAATCCGGGACTGACGTGGCCGTTTTGAACGTCATGATGAAGATAATATTAGACCAGGGCCTAGAGGATACTGCCTTTATAGAGTCCCGAACCACAGGTATCGAAGAGTTACGTGAGCACCTTTCCTCTCTAGAGATGGAAGAGATGGAATCTATCTCAAAGGTACCTGTCGATAAGCTAGAGGAAGCTGCACTCCGCTTTGCTGAAGCCGAGAGAGGATGTATCATCTTCAATCAGGGTGTGAACCAGCAGGTCACCGGGACCGACAACGTGAAGGCGGTAGCCTCCTTAGCCTTAATCACGGGACAGTATGGAAAACCAGGAACAGGTGTGTGCCCAACAAGGGGGCAGATAAACGGGGAAGGTGTAGGTGAGATGGGTTGTTTGACTGTGTTCTATCCGGGATTTAAAAGAGTTAGTGAAGAAGTAGCCCATGAATTTGGAGAAATATGGGGTGTGAAAGACCTGCCTTCAGAACCCGGTTACACATACATCAAGATGCTTTATGAAACGGACATCCTTTATATAGTGGGTACCAACCCCATGATGTCAGCACCTGATGTGAACAACGTAAGGAAAGCACTTGAAGATAAGGACCTGCTTATTGTTCAGGATATATTTCTCACGGAGACAGCAGAACTAGCCGATGTGGTCCTTCCGGCGGCCACATGGGTTGAGAGAGAAGGTGTCCATGCATACGTGGACAGGAGAGTGCAGAAGATAAACAAGATAGTAGATGCCCCAGGTGATGCTAAACCCGACTGGATTATCACTTGTATGTTGGCTGAAAAGATGGGCTATAAAGAGTATTTTGATTATACTTCTTCTTCTGAAATACTTGACGAGATAGGTCGAGCTTTTCCTGCATATGCGGGTATAGACTATCAAAGGTTAGAAGAAAACCCCGGTGGTCTATTGTGGCCCTGCCCAAATAAAGATCATCCAGGTACTGAGACTTTCTTCACTGAAAAATTCAATACTCCTGATGGTTTAGGACACCTCCAGGTGGTTCACCATAAGCCCCCGGCGGAGGCACCAGATAACGATTATCCATATGTCCTCACAACGGGAAGGAGTATATTCCACTATCATACAGGCAGTATGAGTAGAAGAACACCTAGACTGGACAAAGAAGAACCTAAAGCCTTCGTCCAAATCAATCCTTCAGTTGCCTCTGAGAGAGGTATAAAAGACAAAGACATGATAACCTTGAAAAGCAGACGGGGCTCCATCAGGATAAAGGCAAGGATAACAAATGATGTTCAAGAAGGTTTATTGTTTGTCCCCTTCCATTTCGCTGAGGCGTGCGCCAATGTTCTTACGAACCCGGAATTAGATCCTAACAGCGGAATGCCCGAATACAAGATATGTGCCGTTAAACTGGAGGTGAAATGATGTCTGCCGAGATGTACCTAGCGAAGGCTTCCGACGAGAATATGTGTGAGAAAGGCGAAGATGGTGGGGCTGTCACTTCACTACTGAGATACCTATTAGAAAATGGCATTGTAGGAGCAGTGTTAACTATAAAGGCTAGAAATGGGAACAGATATGATGGGGTACCTACGTTGATAGATGACCCTGAAGATCTGACCGATACCGCTGGTTCTTTACACTGTACCACTCCGAATATAGCTCGTTTTGCAAGAGAGTATCTTGAGGAGATATCTGAAAAGAAGATAGCTGTGGTCTGTAAACCGTGTGATGCTAGAGCGATAATAGAGCTTGCTAAGAGGGAGCAACTCAACCGTGACGATCTTACCTTGATAGGATTGAATTGTACGGGTTCAATCTCACCCGTAACGGCAAAAAAGATGATGAAAGACGAATTCTATGTTGAACCTTCAGAGGTGATAAAAGAGGATATTGACGAGGGGTTCCTCACTATCACCTTTAAGGACGGAAATACAAAAACAAAAGAGTTGAAGGAACTAGAAGAAAACGGTTACGGCCGTCGTGAGAACTGCAGGAGATGTAATATAAACATACCTAGGATGGCAGATATTGCCTGTGGAAAATGGGGTGCTGAGGAAGATGAAGATATGACCTTTATAGAGATATGTTCGGATAAAGGTTCAGATTTGATTAATAGTGCGATAGAGGGGGGCTATATTCAGATACAGAAACCAAGTACACAAAACATCCGCACTAGGGAAGAAAAAAACAATGCGGAGATTGGACGAGCAAATGAACAGCGGAAAATTGATTTTGGACCGATAGAGGCTCTAGATATCAGGGAGAGATTGAATTATTGGGTAGAAGAGTTCAACAAGTGCATAAAGTGCTACGGATGTAGAGATGCGTGTCCCTTGTGTTACTGTGAAGAATGTATACTAGAACCTAACAGAGAATTCATCGGAATTGGGAGGATACCCCCAGACACATTGTTTCCGCTGACTAGGCTTTCTCATATTGCAGATTCCTGTGTGAATTGCGGCCAGTGTGAAGAAGTGTGCCCAATGGATTTGCCGTTGTCAAAGCTTTTTTCATTTCTGAATGATAGATTATCCGAGATGTTCGACTATACACCCGGTGAAAACATGGATGATACACCTCCATTAGCATCTTTCCATGAAAATGAAATTAACATAGAGGATACGATCCTAGATGTTACCTCTTTATCCATCGAGAAATCGAAAGAGAATTAATAGATACTATGGAAAAGATAAGTATAGCAATACTTTGTGGAGGAATTTCATCAAGGTTTGGTTCCAGTCTTTCATGTCAAGAAAAAAGCAAGCGAAAGGGGGATAAGTTGTTATATATTATAGCCGGGGACCCTCTATACAAGTTAAACTATAAAAAATTCCAACCTTCATCAACTGATGTATTTTTACAAGGCATGACAGTAGATGGTCTAAGGAGCTATGATGATATAGTGAAAAATAAGGGCCCATTAGGCGGAGTTTACTCAGCACTCCATAATGCAAAATATGAACATGTTTTTGTTGTCGGGGCGGACATGCCTTTGGTAAAATCAACGATATTGAAAGAATTTGAAAGATACGTTGATCATCCCTTAGTGGTCCCTAGATGGGATTCAGGATACATAGAACCTCTTTGCTCTATCTATTCAAAATCAGCTCTGCCGACTATAAAAAAGATGCTGAAGCAGGATGTTTTGAAGGTTTCGGAATTGTATGAACGTATCGAGAATGTACTATATATTAGTATAGAATCCTTGATAGAGATGAAAAAAATAACTGCGGACTGTTTCACAAATATAAATACTAAGGATGATCTAAAAGATGTTGAATCTAAATATCTTAACAGGGAGCCTGATAAAATTAGAGATAGGTAAAATCAGTAGGGACATAAGGATTCTATACCAGATATGGATTATCAGAGATTAGGGGTAATGCAGTGTGTAGCGAAGAGATTCCTAAAGAAAGGTGTAATCTATGCTATCAATATGGTTATCTATCCAACCAAATCAATTTACTACTTCTCTTTCTATAGATCTATCATATCTATCTTCTCCCACGTGAATTCCTCTTCCTCTCTACCGAAATGACCGTAGGCCGCTGTTTTTCTATATATCGGTCTTCGAAGATCGAGATGTTGTATCATATCACTTGGTTTAAGTGGGAATCTTTCTCTTACTAACTTCCGAATATCTGCTTCAGGTATTTCGCTTGTTCCGTACGTATTTACAAGTATGCTCGTGGGCTCAGAAACGCCAATAGCGTAGCTAAGTTGAATCTCACATTTTTCGGCCAACTCCGCTTCAACAACGTTCTTGGCGAGGTATCTGGCCATGTAGGCACCAGATCGATCAACTTTGGAAGGATCTTTTCCTGAAAAACACCCACCGCCGTGACTGCCGTGACCCCCATAAGTATCGACTATGATCTTTCTACCGGTCAGGCCGGTATCAGCATGTGGCCCCCCTATTACAAATCTTCCTGTCGCATTGATATGATAAACAGTTTTATCATCAAGAAGATCACCGCAGACAGGCTGGACGACCTCTTCTCGTATGTCCTCCCGTAGATCCTCTATATCTATATCTGGATCATGCTGTGTAGCTATGACAACGTTGTCAACTCTTACGATGTCGCTTCCTTTGTATTCTATAGTCACCTGAGACTTACCGTCTGGTCTCAGGTAAGGAAGGATTCCATCTTTTCTCACCTTGGCCAATGCTCTCGCTAATTTATGAGCCATTGATATAGGCAAGGGCATCATCTCCTTTGTTTCATTGGTCGCATAACCAAACATGATTCCCTGATCACCAGCACCCTGGTCCTTTTTATTTACTCCTTGAGCTATGTCTGGGCTCTGCTGATGTATAGACGTTATTATACCACATGAATTTGCCTCACAACCATATTCAAATTCAGTATAGCCTATCTCCCTAATGGTTTCCCTGACCACGTCGCTGATGTCCACATAACCCTCGCTGGTTATCTCCCCCGCCACGAAAATCACGCCGTTGGTCAGGAAGGTCTCGCACGCCACATGGGAATTTGTGTCCCTCCTAATGAATTCATCTAATATTGCATCACTTATCTGGTCTGCCATCTTATCTGGGTGGCCTTCGGTAACCGATTCCGAGGTTAAATAATAGCCTTCTTCTCCGGCTTTTCTCTTCATATCAATACACATTTTTTGGCTTGATTCCTCCAGACTAGGGGATCAGACATATTTAAAATTTTGGATGGCCGAAATTTATTCGGGTCGCTGAGTTTGTGTTCTCAAAATGTAGATCTAAAATCTTCAGCAGAAGTGAGGATAAAGTATGAAGATTTTTCTCACCGTTCCTGGATATTACCCCCTATCACCCATCCCGTAGTATTTCTTGAACCATTCGAGCCAGAGTCAGAAAGAACCAAAGTTACTGGACGAATTCAAGGATCATTTCGAAAATAATTGACTCCGGTGAGATATCGGCAAACATTAAAAAATAATGAAAAACGAATTGATATAATTAACCTGAAATGTTTATACAAGAATGTTTACTTTCTTTGATTTTCTATCCTCTGGTCATGTTTGCACCGCATTTGGGACAGTTTTTCTCATAGCAAGGTTCCCCTCTAATATGCTCTACTTTGTGACCGCAACTGGGGCATATACATTTTCCTCCAGGGCCAAATGCTTGTACGTCTTGCTCCATTCTAGCTATATTATTCACCTCCTTTTGTTCTTTATTTTTAGGTAAGAGTTTTTGTTTAATCATTTTTATTAATCTAGATGACGCCTTTTCATCTTATCTAGTTCCTCCAGGGTTCTTTCAACCACAATCTTCTCCTTATTGAAGTGCTTAGTCATCCTGAGGAGACACTTTCCACGTTCTTCATCACTGCCGAGATATTCTGCACACGCCTCCATATACTCTTCCGTTTCTCTGATGTTAGCTTCGATTTCCTCAGGGATTTTATCGCTGTCGTGCTTAACTGCTTCCTTAGTACATACTTCATGGCAAAGCCCACAGCGAATACAGCCATCCATATCAACTACGGCTTTGTTGTCCTCTATGTATATCGTATCAACAGGGCATCTATCCACACAAATTCCGCAACCGATACAGTCGTTCTTATCTACCCAAGGCATTTTATCACTTCTCGTTTTTTCTTTAATGAAACACGTTTTTCTCGAAGGGTCTTGATTTGTAACCCATTTATTATACCTTTATCAGCCAAATCTTTAGTCAGCGGTAAGTACTAATGGCTTTGTCATATTTAAAATTTTGGTTGCCCAAATCATATTCGGGTCGCCGAGTTTACATCTTCGAGATGTGAATTAAAAATCCCAAAAAGAATTAAAAAATACGAAGGTTACTTCAGTTTAACTCTTATTTCTTTCTCTCTTGTCACACATCTTTTAGAGATATTACTTTGTCTCACTGGCCTGGTAGTACTTCTCGAACCGTTCTAGCCACAAAGGTTCTTCGTGGCTCTCTATAAAATCGACAAATTTCGTTAGTCTGTCCATAGTTTCTTTGTTAACAACGTGTTCGATATTACAGGCATCCTCGTCTGCGATCTTCTCGTTGACCCCTAGATAAATGAAGAAATCCCTAAGCACTTTGTGTTTCTCTAAAAGTTCGGTCGCCTTCCTTTCCCCTTTTTCTGTCAGGGTGACGCCGCTGTACTTCATATAATTAATATAACCCTTATCGTCCAGTTTCTGGAACATCTCCGTGACCGATGAAGGACCAACATCCAAGATGTCAGATATGTCCTTTACCTTGGTGTATCCTTTATCATTTATCACATCGTAGATAGCCTCGATATACTCTTCTTCTCTTTTTCTTAGCATCAAATCCGTCATATATTCGGCAAGTCTAAAACTTTTCGGATGTTTTTGAGTAACTATGTTTTTTTGTGTAGTCTTATTATCTTTTCCCATTATATTTCTATCATCCTTCCCACACCGCCTTCCATATACGTTTCAGGATACAGTTTTTTCATTTCTTTTTTATGCTGGGTACAGTGTGTTCCACATATAAGATGCAACCCTGTCAAAGATTCCGGTGCTGTACCGTGTAGACCTCCAATGACACCATAGACTTTACCGAATCTAGAAGCAGTTTTCAAGATATTCTCCATGGACGGGTGAGAACACCCTGCTATAACGACGACTCCTTTTTCGGTTTTAACACATAAAAATTGTTCTATTCCCTCAAGTTCTCCCGTTGAATAGATTCCCTTATGTAGTTCAGTAGGTTCCTCGACTGATATCACTTCCTTGGCGTTTTTGACCCCGCGAAATGAGGGGGGAACCCATACTTTTACCCTATCATTCCTTGAAAGAAATCCTGACAGCCCTCCTGTGTGGTCATAGTGTGCGTGGGAGATAAAGACTTCATCGATTTTCATAGGATCGATATGCAATCTCTTCATATTGCTGAGAAGTATATTTCCGTCTCCGCCCGTGTCGAACAATATCATAGGGCTTTCATCTCGCTCTACAAGTGCGGAAAACCCCCAATCTGCCTTCAGTCCTTTTTTACAGACCGTGTTATCATAAACTATAGTCGTCTTCATACATGTCACTAATCCTGTTCATTGTTCGACTCATTTCCATAGAGATCACACTCTACTCTCTCACCGGTTTCCAAGTAATGCTCAAAGTGTTTTATCCATTTTGGGTCTTTGGGAGCTTCGTTGATGAACTCTACGAATTTTTCCAATCTATCCATGGTTTTGGAACTTACATGATGTTCTATCTGGCAGGCGTCGATTTCAGCTAGTTCCGGTTTTACACCTATTATCTCCAGAAAATCAGCGATAACCTTATGTCTCTTCATCAATTCACGTGCGATGTCCTTACCAGTATCTGTCAAGTTAACTCCATGGTATGGTTCATAGTCAACAAATCCCCTTTCCTCTAATTTCTGCATCATCTCCGTTACCGAAGAATCCTTGATACCCATCTCCAGAGCTATCACGCCCGTTCTTGCACGGCCATCCCTTTTCTCGATGACGTATATCGTTTCGATATACTCTTCTACGGTTTTATTCATGTTTTTTTCACTCCCTTATATACCTATAAGTGTCAATCTCATGACACCTCCTACCAATAGTGCGGTGAATATCATGATCATAGCGGATTTAAACATATCCTTGATACCCATTTCCTTGATCAAAACCGCAAAAGTAGCGACACAGGGGAAATATATCGTCAGCACAGTTGCGGCTATGACAAGCTGCATGGGTTCCATACCTAAGGGAAGAAGCATGCCCACGGCCAGATCTTTTCTAAGAAACCCTATTAACAATGCGGTAGTTGATTCTTCAGGTAGCCCAAGAATTCCACTGGTTATCGGGCCGAAAAGGTTACCCATCCATTCCAAGAAACCCACCGCATATAATACATTGATCAACAGAACACCTAGGAATAAAAAAGGTATGGCTTCAGTCAGGAACCACCTAACACGCATCCATGTTTTTTTCAATATCGTCAGTAGGCTCGGCCTTCTATAAGGGGGTATCTCCAAAAATATCTCAGGACTTTCCCCTTTAACGAACCTGTTCAAAATTGTTCCCGTGATGATATAAACGATTATCAATGAGATAAACACAATGGCAATATAACTGGCACCGTAGGGGCCGAGTATTCCAAATATCATGGCGATCTGAGCCATGCAGGGAACGGATATCGCCATAAGTGTCGCAGAGATAAAACGCTGTTTCCTGGTTTCCAAAGTTCTTGTGGCAAGGGCCCCGGGAACGTTACATCCCAATCCCAAAAACACTGGAACTATTCCATGGCCGTGCATACCTAATTTATGGAAAACATTGTCGGAAAGCGTGGCTAGTCGGGGCAGGTAACCCGAGTCCTCGAGAAGAGACAACATGAAGTAAAAGGCCGCTATGTAGGGAAGCACCATCCCAAAGGGGACGAATAAGCCGGTGGTCAACATACCCATTGATTCAACGAATTCGATTTCACCTTCGATTAACTTCCCAATCAGTATATCATGTATAAATCCAGGGCCCAACCAATCGCTTATATGCGTCGCTAAGGGCCGGTACAATTCGAATAAAGGTTCAAAAACATACCCGATCAATCCTTCACCTATTATATGCACCAACCAGAAAGAGGCAAATATCACTGATAACGCTATGGGTATGCCTGTTATCGGTTTGATCGTCAACTCGGATAGTCTATCACGGAGAGTATGATGTTTGTGTGTTATTTTTTCCGTTTCTTTGATTATATGACCGATCTTTACCCATCGTTCCTCCTCGCTGAGCTCTTCAACATCAGGTGGATCTCCAATATCCGATATCCGCCCCACCAATTCCTTTATCCCTTCACCGGTCAAGGCCACAGTGGGAACTACATGTACACCCAGCATCTTTCTTAATTTTTCCAGGTCAATGTCTATGCCTAGGTGTTCGGCTTCATCCCACATGTTAAGGGCAATGATCATGGGCACTTTTTTCTCCAAAAGCTCCAGTGTTAGGAATAGATTTCGCTCCAAGTTGGTTGCATCCATCACATTTACAACTATGTCCGCATCTTCCAACATCCTCTTGGATACTTCCTCTGCTTTATTGGAGGGTTCTAAGGAATAGGTTCCCGGGGCATCGATTATCTTTACATACTCTTCATCCAGATGCATTTTACCTTCTGAAAAGTCAACGGTGGTTCCAGGATAATTAGACGCTATCACTTCTGCGCCGGTTAATCTTGAAAATACTACACTTTTACCCACGTTTGGATTTCCCATCAAGACCAATTTTTTCATGGTACCTTCCTAACCAGGATACGTTCTGCCATCCCCCTCCCTATGGTCGTACTTCTTCCGGCGATCTCGATAACCAGAGGCCCGCCTATGGGATGTTTGGTGATCAACTTGACTGTTTTTCCCTCCCGTATACCCATAGTTCTCAATCTTCGCTGAAAACTTCTTCCCCCCTCTAAACCGATGATGATTCCTTTATCTCCTACTTTTAGACGCATCAGGGACGTGTTCATATCAATCACATTTAGGTACTCCTAATAGGCATGCGAATAGTCCTGGGTACTATATAAATTTTTGGTGCACCTAAATATTCTAGGATGTGGTTGTATCTATCGCATATCAACAAAAAATTCTGTATTCACTCCCGTACCATCATACTTCCACATTTTGGACACGTCATCTCCATACAGGGCTTCCCGCGTGTGTGTGGTACCTTTTTGCCACAATTCGGACAAAGGCAGTTACCTCCAGGTCCGGGTGCATTACCTCTTCCCTGTCCTCTTCCGCCTCCAGCAGGTCCTGTTCCATCTCTTCTCGGCATTTATTTCACCTCCTTCAATTTTTTATTTAGTATTTCCCATATCTCAGAGGTCCCATTGGCGAGTTCACCATCAGAGTACTCGTTTATGGTCTTCTCTGCGATCATGGATCGGGTTGCGACGTCATCGTAGGGTAGTTTACCGATCACATCAACTCCCTTTTTTTTACAGTAAGATACTATATCCTTTGTATTTTCAACATTTATGTCGTACTTATTTACACATACCACAGCGGGTATGTCAAAATGTTCCGTTACTTCCAGTACCCTTTTCATGTCACTTATACCGGACAGCGTAGGTTCGGTAACAATCAGTACCAGATCTACACCAACTATGGAAGCGATCACGGAACATCCCGTTCCCGGTGGTCCGTCGATGATTATGGTTTCAGCCCCCTGCTCTTCCGCAAGATTCTTTGCATTGTTTCTCACAATTGATACCAGCATACCCGAAGCCTCTTCTGCGGTATTGAGCACTGCGTGAACCATGGGTCCGAACCTCATGTTCGATGCGTACGCGTAACCGGATACTCGTTCTACGAGCTCGATGGCACCCGTTGGGCATACATATTCGCAAACACCACACCCCTCACATCGATCATTTATAATCTCCAAATCGTCGCTTATGGCTCTAAACCTGCAATGCTCGGCACACAAACCACAGGACGTGCATTTATCTTCATCCATCTTGGCCAGTTTCAAACCGTAAAAGGGCATTTTTTCTTGTATAATCGGCTTCAACAATAGATGCAGATCCGGAGCATCGACGTCACAGTCCGCTAGTATCGCGTTCTCGGAGAGGCTGGCAAAAGCAGCGGTGACCGTCGTTTTACCCGTACCCCCCTTTCCGCTGATAACTGTAAGCTGTTTCATATCTTTAACACCTCCACCAGTTCTCTGAATTTATTTTTCCACTCCTTTTTTTCCAGTACAAAGGGAGTGCCCTGTGAATACAGTTTTGCGATCTCCGTATCATAGGGAATTTTCATAACTATACGTATGCCCTCGTCTTCACAATACCTCTCCACCCTGTCATTCCCGACACCGTCTTTATTGATCACCACGGAAAGGGGAATTTTTAAATCTCTCACTACAGCAACAGCAAGTTTTAGATCGTACAGACCGAAAGGCGTGGGTTCGGTCACCAGTATGCAGTGATCACAATCACGTACAGTCTCTATGAAAGAGCATGCACACCCAGGAGGGGAATCGAGTATAACCAAGTTATCGTCTTGGATTTTATCCTTCAAGGCAGCTATGAGTGGAGTGGCCATAGGTTCTCCGATGTTTAACAGCCCTTGCAAGTATGTAATGCCCTTTCGAGCACCTTTGTTGATAACACCTATGGGCCGCTGTTGTTCACTTATGGCCCCGTCCTCACAAACCAGGGAACAGCCTCCACAGCCATGACAGAGTTCCGGGAACAGTAGAACTTCTTTGGGCAGCGTGACCAAGGCGTTGTACTGGCAGAATTCAGAACACTTTCCGCAAAGCGTGCATTTTTCTTTATCGATCTTTGGTACTGGTAGGTTTAATTCTTCAACCTGCTCCAACTCGATATTCAAAAATACGTTGGTGTTAGGTTCCTCTACATCGCAGTCAACCAACGTGCAATCTCCAAGACTCAGTGCTAGATTAATGGCCACCGTCGTCTTACCGGTTCCACCCTTACCACTTGCTACAGCTATTTTCATGCATCTTTCCTCCAAACTACGATATCGCCTTGGGGCAATTCAATATCAGCAGATACTACTGGACATTTGATTATTAGCATATGGAATATACCATCAACAGCACTCATCGCTTCGTAATTACCCTGCCCTTTGCTGATCACCGTTCCGGCAGAATTGATAAGATTGTAAAAATCCTCCGAATATATTTTCATACCTTTCTCCTGAATACCCGCTTCCACGAATTCAATATATTCTAACTCATCTAGCCCTGCATACTTTGCGTCTTCAAGGGTTGCATCGTTTATAAAGGGAGTTTTCTTGACAACGAAAAGTACTTTATTTATGTCATAGTGATTCGATAACGTTTCTAGGAATAGTTTATCCAATACGATTTCACCTGCATTATCCGCTAAGTACATGATGCTTTTTTTCGTTTCCAAAGAATTCAGCATCTCCGTTCTACAGTCTACGGTGAAATCCTTATTCAGTACATCGCTTATGGTTCGGTCGAGGTCGAAATCATTCATAGCACCGTAATCGATGATATTACCTGCTATGGAAAGGCGGATTGCGGTGTTTACAGGTTCGGAGGAATCATCCACTATCTTTTTAAGTTCATCATACTTTTTCAATATGATATCGTTGGATGCTTTTTTCACACCTTGATAGGGATCTACTCCTCCTAACTCATCTCGAACTAAACTATGGACCTTATTTGCCATCAGCATCGGTGAAGTGTCCCATTTCATAGAAGATAGACATTTCATAGTCCCTCTGAGTACGGATTCCAGTAATTCCGGTTCATCGGAAATAAATCTGGCAGCCTGGAGAGCCTGTCTTTGGAAGCATGGGATGCAGTCGGGATAGGTTTTCATAAATTGCACCTAACAGTGGTGTTTACCGTTCCCGTGACCTTCACCCCTAAAGGCGTGCTGCTGGCATGCCGTTTCACTGGTGGCTGTCTGTAGTTTTCCCGCCTCCCACATGTCGATAGCATCAGAGACCTTTCCGGTGGCACCGACATACACCATTATACCTTTTTCCTGAAACATCTGGATCGCCTTTCTACCGAGGCCGTCGCACAGCATCGCGTCAGCTCCGGCATCGTGTATAAGGTCCGGTGGGTAACCGGTTCCGCCCATGTGAGTTGTAGTGTTCTTTATTACCCGTACATCTCCGGTCTCCGTATCTACTATCGTGTAGGTAGGCACTCTTCCAAAATGAACTCCTACCTGCTCCTCAAGTCCGCGTTCGCCCATTGTTGGTATGCAAACTTTCATGGTCTCATCTAACCCCGGTATGGGATGCTACGCTAGCACCCTCAGCTTCTTCGAGTACTCCGTTCTTCCACTGCTCAACAACCTCATTTACCGTACCCGATGCGCCGATAAATGCCTTAATTCCAGCGGAACTAAGCGCATCATAGGCATTGGGACCTACATTCCCGGTGATCACTCCTTCCACACCGAGGTCGGATATTGTTTTAACCGCAACTGGTCCCGCTCCACCTCTTTGCATCGCACCGGAGTTATCATGGGCTGTAAATTCCATCGTTTCCGGATCCAGTACGATGAAATACTGGCACCGTCCGAACCTCGGGTCTACGTCTGAATCCAAATCCTTTCCATTGGATGTTATCGCTATTTTCATTCTATCATCTCATATCTTTAATTGCCATTTCAGATGCGTTTACCAGTTGGTACGCTATTGGTGAGGCGGTAACAGCGGGGTGGGTTCCTATCTGGAAGGTGGCTATATCGTCAGCAGTCATCTTCTGTTGTATACAAGCACTTATGATGTTTATGACCTCTCCGGCACTCGGCCCGCCACATACGGATCCACCGATCAGGTCACCGTTGGATTTGTTAAAGTTTAGACTGACCCACATCTTTGACATACCTGGCATTCCACCTGGATGTCTATTAGGTGCTTCCATCTCACCCACTGCTACTTCAAAGCCACAATCATTGGCTTCCTTTGCACTCATCCCGGCTTTGCCTACGGTGAGTTTGTCAATAGCGGTTGAGAATACGCCGATAACGCCTTGATTCGTACGCCGGGTTCTGTACAGATTTGCTCCGGCTATTCTGGCCTCATTGGTTGCTATGGAAGCGAGCCATAATCTCGACGGTTTTCCCGTGAAGAACGACGTTTTGCTAGCACAATCACCTACAGCGAATATGTTCGGATCGCTTGTTCTTTGGTTGGAATCCACCTTTATCCCTAAACCCGGGTCAGCCTCCAAACCGGTTTTTTGTGCAAGTTCAATGTTTGGCTTTACACCAACTCCGACTATGAGAGCGTCTGCTTTGATTTCCCTGCCATCTGATAATTTTACACTTGTTATCTTATCATCGCCTAATATCTGCTCTAGTTTTGTTCCGGTTAGTACGTTGATATCTTTATTTTTGAGACCATTTTCTATCTCCTCACAGCATTTACAACTTTTCTCACCGAATGCCATCTGTAAACATTGGTCCAACATCTCCACAATGGTTACGTTTATATCTCGACTCTTTTTACATTCGTCGGCGAACTCGATTCCTATGAACCCACCACCTAGAATTACAAGATCTTTTGTGTTATCCAGCGTAGTTTGTAATTCTTTAAGATAATTTACGTCTTTCTTTATGGTGTACACATTTTCCTTATCTATACCCGGTATAGGAGGTACCAATGGCTCGGAGCCGATCGCCAATATGAGCTTATCGTAAGCTATCGTCTCTCCACCTGCGGTAACCAAGTTCTTCTCCGCTTTGTTGATATCCGTGACCTCATCCACGAGTATTTCAACGTTGTTTCCCTCCAACGGTGTATCCGGTATGAGGTTGTTCTCAGGCTTACCTACGGTACCGAATATGTATGGTATACCACATGGAATTAAAACCTGCTTTTCTTTCCTTATCAACAATATGCTTTTGTCGGGATAATGCCTTCTAGCAGTGATCGCTGCCGGCACCCCGGCTGCACTTCCGCCTATTACAACTATGTCCGCTTCTTTCATTTTTTATCACCTATTTTTTCCAGTAGCTTTTCTACTATTTCATTGAATAGCTCCGCACTTTTGTTATCTTGATTGGAAAAGGGTAATCCTTTCTCTCCGCTGCCAACTATATCGGCATGTAACGGAATGCTCCCGAGATATAGAACCCCTAGATCTTCCGACATGTTCTTTCCACCCTCAATACCGAACATTGGAATGGTTTCACCGCAGTGAGGACATTTAAAGTCGCTCATATTCTCTATAACCCCTAGGATTTTCATGTTTAATTTCCTGGCAAAGTTGATGGACTTGCGCACCGCATCCAGTGAAACCTCCTGTGGTGTGGTCACTATCAACGCTCCCTCGATATCTTTGAATTCCTGGGCGATGCTCAGGGGCTCATCACCAGTACCCGGTGGCAGATCCACAACCAGATAGTCCAGTGAACCCCATTCCACCTTCTGGATAAGCTGATTGATCATGTTCATCTTCATGGGCCCCCTCCAGATCAGGGGCGAATCTTTATCGGGAAGGAAAAATTCCATGGAAACCACCTTTAGATCTGGTGTGACCTGAACGGGCAGTATCGCATCTCCCTTTGTATCAAGCATTTTGTTCTTTATTCCCATCAATCTTGGTATGGTAGGTCCATGAAAATCACTGTCAAAGATACCTACCTTGTAACCACGTTTTGATAGATTGTACGCAAGGTTGGCGGACACTGTACTTTTTCCCACACCACCCTTTCCACTCATCACCACGATAGTCCGTTTTGTTTTACCTTTGCTGCTTTCTTTCCCCATATAAATGATATCAAATTGGGATTTTATATTTATACTTTGTGCACATATGAGTATAATAAACGGTATAAAATCGTCCTAGTGACACAAGATATGTTTTCCCGCTATCTATGCACACGTATTTATCCAAAGGTGAGCTAAACCAACACTATCTATATCTAGATCAATAGAAGAACTTAAAAAATCTATTTAAGGGTATAATTCCCTCCTTCGATTTTTATCTTTTTTCCCTTTGTCAGGGCTTCAGCTACCTTTTTTCGAGCGGTCCTTAGGTCGTTCCAGAACGTTTTTCGTGAAACGCCCATCTCGGCAGCAGCTTCCTCTTGAGTCAAGTTCAACAGGTCTATCAGCCTAAGGGCTTCAACTTCTTCGATCCTTAACTTAACTTCTGCCTGTATCTTGTCCCTTGGGCAAAAGCATGTTTCACGAGGGGTCCATCCCACACGTCTTTTACCTCTTCTTCTACCTCGTTTTTTACCTGGCATTGGCGTTATATACGGTTCTTGATTATAAGTAATTTGGGATATTTGAGCCTGTCAAGTTTTTAGTAATAGGCTAGGCTATAAGAGAAACTACATATTCTCGTACAGCCAGTGAAGACCCTTGCAGACCGCTGTGGAGTACCGCATCTCGGATATCCAATCTATGTCCGAATATGGTATTTCGAAGGAGGGAGTTATTTGTTCAATATGTACTATGTTGATTATATCCCCTAGTAAAATATCGGATGACTTCTCCGCACCGTTTAGCGGATCACTAACGCCTTCGTAGATCTGGTAGTACCCTCTGGAGAACAGCATGTAGTCCCGCACCCTGAATGCCCGTCCTGGGCGCTGCCATGGTATATCGAAGGTGAGTATGATGTGCTCACCGGGTACGATGGTTACCATATCGCCGTTGCCCTCCAGCAGTGTGTCCGTCACATCCTCGATACCGTTGAGCATGGCACTTACCATGGGTGCTTCCTGCACATTCACACGTCTCGGTACCGAGTTGTCCAGCCCCACGAAGTCAAGGAAGTGGTTCTGTGTGCTCACTATCTGAACCTCCACCTCACCGATACCGCCGGGTACGAACTGCTGTAACACCTCATTCAGAGGTATCACTATATCGGATGGATGGTTACGGGGATGGATCACAGTCACGTTGATCCACTCACCTTCATCTACCCTCAAACTCACGTATAGAGAGGTTTTTAGATGAAACATCAATCCCGGGGTTGAGCTCATGATATTCTGCTCGGTATAGGATTCGAAGCCGTGACTCCGTACAACCAGCTTCTGATGCCGCCATCGTGCATTACCTATGTCTCCATAGTTAAGTACAACCGACGAGCCTTCCGGCATGTACATCGGTTCACTGTCGGGGTCACTCACATACTCGAGGACGTCCTGGCCGTAGCCGTCATATGCGGAGATCGGTGGCACGGGGTCCTTGTAGGTCATATACTCGTAGTCAGGTGTAGTACCCACGCTGTAGCCTTCACGGTGGTCTATGGTGTACAGTGAGAAGGTGTCGAAAAAGTCCTGCGTATGCTCGAATTCTTCTATCTTTAGAGAGTAGCGGCCGTCTTTAGGTACCATACTATTCTGCAATATGTAATTGTCATCCACTACACCCTCCTGATGCTCGGAATCTATCAATATGTTGTTGTCTCTAGCGTAATCAGTACCGTTCCAAACGGATACGTATGGGCAGCCCAGCGGTGGGTCTTCTCCGTCGTCTCCGTCGTTGGTCACATAAAACAAATTTGAAAACGTTATCAAGTCCCAATCGTAAGGTTCCCAAGCACAATTATCGTAATGACAAGAATGAGATTCAGATATTGATATATCGAACCTTATGTCCACACAATCATCATGTTCGTCTGGCACTAGAAAAGACACACTCTCGATTATGGTTCCACTGGTTCTGTCCCACATATAATTGATGGTTTCCCAAGTGGAACCGGAATCGAAGCTTATTTCCATCTCGATGTCGTATCCAAGGGTATCACATCCTATCTGATTAACCAATTCTATTTCAAATTCCACTATGACATGGGGTGCCGCACCTCCACTAGTGTAATCGCTTGTATAGTAGTGGTCTTTGTCGGTGTCTATGTGTGAAATATCAGGTTCCATATCCTCTTCCCATTCCTTGTCGTTAGTGACGGAAAACTGGTTTTCATATATTACCGGTTCCCACTCATCATCCGTTTCCCAGTTATTAGGAGATATGTTGACTCTTAGATCTACATCGGCAACTTCACAACCAGTAACCGTGTCGTTAACATAAAACCAGCCATTTCCGATTATAGTTCCACGTTTCGCTTTAATGAAAGACGAGGATATCATGAATGGTGTTGTCCATTCATCAGAACCTTCGAACATTATTTCCAATTCAATGTCGTATCTAGGTTTTTCACATCCGATCTCATTGTCCAAAGAAATTGTGAACTCCGGCCTAATGTAAATCCCATCAAGCGATTGTGATAACCAACTATCGGCTCATATTCGCTCAGTTGACGAATTAGATG
This sequence comes from Thermoplasmata archaeon, assembly GCA_046498385.1. Classification (GTDB taxonomy): domain Archaea; phylum Thermoplasmatota; class Thermoplasmata; order Halarchaeoplasmatales; family Halarchaeoplasmataceae; genus Halarchaeoplasma. Next base: position 23,252 of record JAWOAU010000037.1, read on the forward strand.
GTAAATCAGGAGATCGAACAGGCAAAGGCCCAGGCTCAGCAAAAGGGAGAAGGTTTCTTTGGTAAGTGGAAGGCATCGGCCCATGCAGGCTTCAATTTCCATAACAGATATCATAACATGCCACCCCAGGCTATACTTCAGGAGAACCCGAACAATTACGAGGTCAGACCGGAGCAGGTAAAATCCGTCAAGATCCGCGCAGGTTACTATGATCAAGAGTACGGTCAAAAAACTCCCGGTAAGATGGTGATCAAATGGACAGGTGGCAAGGAGAAATTCACCTTTGAGAGAATGGATCCCCGGCAGATAAAGAATCTACTGGCACCCCTCCTGGGCATCAAGGTAAAGTAAATCTACGTTTACAAGGCAAATTTTATTTCACTTCGTTCTATGCCATATCATGGATTCACCGTACTATAAGGAGAGGTCTTTTTGAAGACTGATCGAGGAAATTTTTCCAAGTTCATGATTGCAATCCTTCTTATCATGGGTGCCTTCGGAGTCATGGGAGGAGGACTAGTAGCTCCCGGACTCCCCACCATAGGTGGAGCCTTCGACGCCCCTGAAGAGCATATAGGTCTCATACTCAGCATATATACTCTAGCTGCCGCTATCAGCCTTCCGGTGATAGGCTATTATATCGATTCCGTAGGTAGAAAAAAGGTGGGCATCACTTGTCTTTTAATAGACGGTCTCACCGGTTTGTCTATAATTTTTGCTCCAAACTTTTCCATCCTTCTATTGTTGAGGTTTATCCAAGGCATCGGCATTGCGGGACTGGTACCGGTTGCCATGACGGTTATCGGCGATCTTTTTTCAGGGAGTAGAAAACTGCAGATAATGGGATATCTATCCGGTACTATATCGGTGGGTGCGGTGTTGATTCCTCTTCTGGGTGGTTTTCTAGCCTCCAGGGATTGGAAACTGGTCTTCGCGGTTTACGGTTTTTCCATAGTACTGGCTCTTTTCTTGTTCTTATTCTTACCGGAAACGGGTTCTAAAGAAAAAGATGTTATACACCGTTCCCCAAGTGAGCACGTTTTATCACTTTTTTCCACCCTTAAAATAAAAAGTGTTCGTAATGTTATGATACATTCCATGATACTATTTTTCTTTCTTTACGCCCTGGTTGTTTACCTGCCGATTTATCTAGTTCAAACTCACGGGTTTGACGAAATATTTAGCGGAATATCCTTGGCGGGCCAGGCATTTTTTTCTGCCGTGCTGGCTTCCAGGGCAACTTTCATAGCCAAGTACCTCAACTGGCGTAAGCGGGCAACACTGGGTTTTTTCTTCATAAGCGTTTGCTTTTTGACTCTCCCGTACTGGCCTTTAGGGAGCTACATGGTGTGCGTGAGCTTTATAACATACGGTATAGGAATGGGAATAGTTTCTCCTACCATTTATAACAGAGTAACACGATTATCACCGCCCGAACTCACAGGCTCCGTGATAGCTATATTCAACACCATGAAGTACATTGGTATGACACTAGCTCCCTTGGTCGTCGGTATTTTATTAATATTCATGGGCTTGAAAGCGGTATTCATAGGCGTGGGTATAATAGGCTGTTTGTGGGCGTCTGCGACCTTGTTTCCTGACTTGCGTCTGGGATGATCATTCCCTGTCAAACTCGTCGTATATCTCTCCTAAAAGTTCTTCTACTATATCCTCCAGGGTGATCAAACCGTCGAAATTTCCGTTGTCATCTTCGACTATGGCCATGTGTATCCGGTTCTTTCTCATCCTTTGGAACACCTCTGTTATCTCATGGTCGTTTTTCACCACCATAGGAACGTCCCTGGCGTAATCTCCCATGGTCCCTATCTCCTCACCTAAAAGATTTTTGCTGTATAATATACCCATTATGTGATCGCTCCCGTGTTGAGCCACCGGTATGCGGGTCAGACCATGCTCTTTGATGAACTCAACTCCCTCGTCTACCGTGATGCTTGAATCAAGAACAAAGGAATCTTCTTTAGGTATCTTAACAGACCTTACTCGCACATCTCCGAACCAGAACACGTTGTGCACTATGTTCTTTTCGATCTCTTTGATCTGTCCCTCTTCTTCCAGCAGGGATGCCAGGACCCTAACGTCGGATTCTGTTATGCTGGTTTTTTCGTGCCTGGTTTTCCCACCTAGTAATTTGATGAGCTTATTAGATATCTTTCTCAGTCCGATTATCAGGGGGTAAAATATCCTTGAAAAGTAAAATATGAATTTTGCATTCTTTATACTGAATTCCCTTTTATTTTTTATGGCAAAACCTTTGGGTGTTATCTCTGCAAATACTAGTATCAATATGGTCACTACTCCCACGGCGATGGATATACCAAGGTTACCAAGAAGTTCGTAGGCGAATTTTGTCGAGATGGCTGAGGCGCTTATATTAACTAGGTTGTTACCTACAAGTATGGTTATTATTGTGTTATCCATGTTGGATTTGAGCTTGATTATTACATCTACGTTTTTTTCGCCCTCAAGGTTCATCTGTGCAATATCCACTTTTGAAAGGGCGGTCAAAGCAGTTTCTGCACCGGAAAAACGTCCGCTAAGGTATATAAGAACGACCAACGACAACAGATATGCTATATGCATCATTTCCATTTTGATTCACTCGTTAGATAACAGTGCCTCTAAATATTCTTTGCTCAACTCGAGGCTTTCAAAAGAGCGTCCTTCAATCACCCAATTTCCTCGGTACTCCTTCTGCTTTTTTATTACCGTCCTAAAGTCTATCTTTCCTTGGCCGAGGGGGAGGTGCAAGTCTTTGTCCCCCTCATTATCGTGGAGGTGTATGTTTATAGGTTTGAAGTTCAGGAATTCATTTAATTTACCAGTGGTGAAAGCATGACCGATGTCCAAACAAAGGTCAAGTTTTGATTTTTCTAAGATATGTTTTATCTCTTCCGGTTGGATACCTAAGGTGGGATAAGGTGCAGGCATGTTCTCTATGGCGGTTCTGATCCCTCTTTCTTTTGCTTCCCGGTATATTTTTCCAAGGGAGATGAACTGGGCATCAATTGTCCCTTCCCAAGATCTACCTATAGGTGAGTAAAAGCCAGGGTGGACGGTAACTAGGTCAACATCGATAAGAACCGCGAGGTCCAGGGTTCTAACGATCTCTTCTACGGAGGCTTTCCTTAAGGTGGGATTTATACTGGAGATGTTCAAATCGTTGAAAGGTGCGTGGATTTGTATCTTTATATCTGAGGTGGAGAGTACATCTTTAATCTTATCTCGGTTTGTCCAACCATGTTCTGCCTCCGCTAGAAATTCCCAACCTTGAAATTTGGCATTTATCTCTTTAAACACGGCTTCGAAGGGTTCGAAACAAAGTATGGGATTTGAAGCTAGTATCATGTATTATCACCTTTGATAGTCAGGTATTCGATAACCTCTTCAATGGAATCCGAAAAGAGCTTTACCGTTATCCCTCCCAGCGGCTGTCTCCCGCCGAAGAAGTTGACCCGTGAACCGCATGAAGATTGTTTTGAAAGGACGAACTCACAGCGATCTTCGTATGATTGCCTCAGGAGATGATCCCTTGCGGTGTTCCTTATATTGGCATCCTTCAGTATCTCTGAGAATCTCCTGAGAGAGGTTGTATATCCTCTTACCAATTCCTCTTTCACCTCCCATTCTGCTTTCGGGAATATGTTGCTGAGACATTTCAGAAGCTTGTAGGAGTCCTCTGTGGGGTATATTGGACTCTCGATGAAAGCTTCATAGCTTGGAGTTTTCTCTTTCATTGATTTGGACTTAAGAGAGGGACATATAAAAACTTGTGTTTTCAGAAGAGATCCTATGTAAAAAGGAGAGAAACCTTTATAATCCAAAGTTTGTTCGTGTTACACCACTATCCTATTCACAAACGGGCTCATAGTCTAGTTGGTTATGACGTCGCCTTGACATGGCGGAGATCGCCGGTTCGAATCCGGCTGAGCCCACTAATGTTTTATTAGTTGGCTTACGTAGGTTCGTTAACGTTCTAGTAAAATCTTTTCTTTAAAAATATCGGTTGAAATCAACAATATGTCTTCTTGCTGTCGTTACAAACGATAATATTTAATAGAGACTTAGTTTCATATGGTTGTAATGAAAAAGATAGTGCTAGTGGTTATCGCAGTTGTTGTAATCCCTCTCTTTATAGTGGGATGCACGGAGCCGTCTGTGCCTCCGCCTACTACATATTACCCGAGGATCGTGCTTGATTTTTCAGAAGAGGGTAACGGAAATATCACCACTATTTGTGTATTAGGGGTAGAGATAATAAGGTATTCAAATATATCAATGTATATAGATGAGGAAGAGATAATGTCAAAGAAAAACGCCTTCACGTTGGAATATGAAACTGAAAAAGAGGAATTCCACCTTGAAATATATGCAGATACCGAGGATAATAATTTCTTTTTTCATGTGGACGTCAAGGTGATAAACGTGGAAAACTTGATATTCGAACTGACTGATATGGAAGGTAGCGTAGATAACATAAGAAAAGCAGATCTCCCTCACACCCAGCGGTTCAACCGAGTCGAGGAGGAATAAAATGAGAAAAATACCGTTTCCTTTGTTGATAACGGGATTTATTGTAGTAGTATTTGGTATTTTCTCCATAGCGCTGATAACCGGTGTTTTTCCCGTGGGCGATCCTTTGACGCATTTTTATGCCTTCGTATTTGCATTGGTCCTGGTATCGGTATTTGCAATGATTGGTGCGATTTTTTTAGGTATGTTCATCTCACACCGGGTTTTTTCTTCTCAGGAATTTACCGCCTTCGAGGAAGAGATGTTAAAGATGAAAAACGACATCGATCATATCCGTAAAAAACTCGAAGAATCCGAGGAAAATTAAGAACTCGGACCTTTTTCCACCAATATCTTTAAGTATTTCGGTCATACCTCTCTAGTGGTGGTAACATGGAATTCAAGCTTTTGGAAAGAACGGAAAACAGTTTAAGAATAAAGATCTTCGAAGCCGATGCTAGTGTGATGTATCCGGTGGTGGAAAACCTTCTTTCTGACGATAGGATACTGGAAGCCAATTACTCGGTAGAGCATCAGGAACTGGATGACCCGATACTTTATATCATGTGCGATAAAGATTCTGATCCATCTGAGGTACTGGTTGAAAATGCTGAGGAGATAAAGGAACAGTTTTCGAAGGTTTACGAGGAACTATTTGAAGAAGAGGAATAATCCGGTGAACATCTGATGGAAAGTAAGGTGGGGATAGAACTTTTCTTGGTTCAATGTCCAGGTGTGGGTGGTAGGTTAAAAAAGTATCCCGAAGACTTTGTAGTTAAAGAGGAAATTGACCTCACCAAATGGGAAGGTGAAGGAGAATATGTTATTGCAAAAGTTTGGTCTCGTAATTGGGAGACCAATCGTTTGATACGTCACCTATCCCGCGAACTGCATATCAGCAGACGCAATATCAGATTTGCCGGAACGAAGGATAAAAGAGCTGTTACTACTCAATGGATGTCCTTCAAAGTTGAACCGGAAGAGCTGTTAAAAATCAACATAAAGGACGTGGAGATAAGTGATATAAGAAGTACACCACGTTCGCTGTATATCGGTTCCCATCTAGGCAATTGGTTCGATATAATCGTCCGGGATCTAGAGACCGATGATGCCAGCTCAATTTCGGACAAAGTAGGCTCGCATATTAAGAAGTTAAATGGATTTCCCAATTGGTTCGGAGTGCAGCGGTTCGGTACTATGCGTCCCATCACCCATCTGGTGGGTAAAGCCATCGTGAAAGGTGATTTCCAAAAGGCGGTAAGGACATACGTGGCTAATCCCATAGAAGAGGAAGAAGAAAACAGCTATCGGGTAAGGAAGAAACTTGAATCAGATTGGGATTACCAGCATGCTTTGAAAACTTATCCAAGATACCTAAACTTCGAAAGGGCTATTTTGCAGGAACTGGTCAAAAACCCCGAAGACCATGTATCCGCATTGAGGGTTCTCCCGGATAATCTGCTGAGTATGTTTGTTCATGCTTACCAATCCTATATTTTCAACAAAATACTCAGCAAAAGACTGCACAAAGGCTTACCCCTAAACGACGTTGTAGCCGGTGACGTAGTTCTTCCGGCGGATAGGGAGGGATATCCTGTCCTAGCGAATGCGGTCAAACTAAAAGATAGAAATCTAAATAAGGCTTCACGTATGGTCAAGGAAGGTAAAGCCTATGTCAGTGCCCCGCTTTTCGGTATAGATTCAGAATTGTCGGACGGTGAACCTGGAGAGATCGAAGCTAAGATAATCGAAAAAGAGGGGCTTAACAACGATGATTTTGTAATTCCAGAAATACGGAAGTTGTCCTCTAGAGGAAGCCGTCGATCGATATTTTCACCGATTAAGGGGTTAAAGTGGGAGGTGGATACAGGAGTTTTACGAACGTCGTTTTACCTTCAAAAAGGCAGCTATGCCACCTGTTTGCTCCGAGAATTCATGAAACTACCCGACGACAAGGTCAACCGCTACAGTTAGAATAAATCCTTAATTTTGAGAAGGTCCAAGAATGATGCGTCTATCTTGATTTTTTTTCTAGCATAGGCCTCCATAGGCCTCATCTCCTTGGATAATATGGCCTTCAAAGTGCCGCTGTCGGTATCGATAGTAATATCCGCCTTTTCTAATTTACCTTCTTCAAGGTCGCTGACATCTCCATTGGAAATCGTAAAGTGATAATCCAAATCATCCTCAAGGTCTATGACAATGTCTCTTTCGAAGTCCTTGAGCTTCTGCTTTAACTTGGGCTCCTCTTTAGCTTTATTTCTGAATGACGTGACCACTTTTTCTATCATCTCTTTTACTTCATCTTTATCGGCCATTTTAAACAACTCTCCCTCTACATAGTGTATGATACTTATAAGCTTTTTCAGAAATAATCGTGAAATCCTGAGTTATATTCAATGCATTTCTTTTTGTTTTTACTGGAATTGATTTGCAATTCCATACGGGTGAAAAATGCCCGGAACGCAGGAATAAAACTCAAAGGGAAGCTTGGATGTGCCCCTACTGCGGCAATCCAAGCTTCAGCTAAATGATTCATCTACCGTACTGTGCGATGGTTATACCTATCACAATTATCAAGCCGGCCAAAATCGCCTGAATAGATATTATCTCTCCCAAGAATATGAACGAGAAGAGGGTTCCGAAAAGGGGTATCAGATAAGAAAAAAGAACCTGCTTGGATAGCTGACTTTTTATCAGTACTTTATACCATATCAACAAGGCCACGCCGTTGCAAACGAACCCTAGGAAAAACATCAACATCCAAACACGGGCAGATACACTGCCAAGTAAAGTTATATCCTCAGTTATCAAGGTAATCGGCAGAAATAATATGGTAGATAAGATCAAAGCGATGGTTATGATTAGAAGCGGATCATACTTGGAAAGAGCCTTTTTCGTCAGTACACCGGAAATTGCATAGAAAAGCGCACTTGCCAGCATAAGTAGGTTTCCTACAAAGGTGGTGCCGCCCAAAATAATGCCGCCTCGAGTTACCAGCAGCAGGGTTCCACTTAATGCAATCCCCGCTCCGATCCCTTTCACCTTGCCGATGTATTCTCCTAAGTACATGCTGGATAGAAAAATACTAAAGATGGGAGAAGTGGCCTGGATTACGGAACTCAAGGATGCAGCCGAAGCCGGGTCCATCATGGTCATACCAACGTTCTGTGCGGATAACGGTAGATAGAACTGAGTAAGGGCGATGCCGATGAATGGCAAGGGGTCTTTGAATAAAGGTTCAAACATGAATGAACCGCCCCTATTTACAAGAATGAATATTGAAAGAGGGACCGCTCCGAATAGTACCCGAATGAGACCGAGGGTCAAAGGGTCGACCACCTCTAAGGCGATCTTTATGACGGGAAATGAGAGACCCCAGAGTGCCATGGAAAAAATCAGGAGAGATAGATTTTTGGGTTCGATTGTAGACGGTGACACTCTTTTTTGCATCAATGAAGGAGGAAGGGTATCAACAATAACTAGCTTTTGATTAATCTAGTCAATCAAAAAGAAATGGAAATAATGTTAAATGGTCGAGTTATTATCTTTTTATGCCTGATGATTGAGTTTTTCATGCTACGATATACCCAGTTCAACTCACTAGAAATGCCTGCCAAAATAGGTGGAGGGGGCAAACACTGCTAATCTTGACATACTCTAGAAATCATCCAGTTTTTTATTTTTATTTTGATTGAGAATTTTTTTTGAAGTTTTCCATGAATTCCTGGCAAAACCTGGCAGCTTGCCATATTCAGCAACCCAATCATTTAGAAATGCGATGGTTCTTTTATCTGAAGGATAACCGCTGCCGACCTGTATCTTCAGTTTCTCTTCTATGACCGCTATCGCTCTGTCCCTTTCCACCTTCGCCAATATGGACGCAGCCGACACCACCGGAAATAAATCGTCCGCTCCGTGCTTGGAGATAATGTTTACGGGCATATTCAGGTATGTTTTAATTTTATCGGCGAAGCGCTTTTCCTTTACATCTGCTGCATCTACGTAGACCATGGTATGCTCCGGACAAAGCTCTTCTACTACTGAGGCAAATATCTCTGCCTCGATATCGTTCAGAGATGAGAGTTTCCTCATATCGTCTATTTCCCAGGCTGTTACATGCACACAAAAGTGTTTTGCAACCTTTGTGATCTCTTCATAAAGCTCTTCCCTCCTATTCTTTAGCAGTTTTTTGGAGTCCTTCACACCCATTTTTTTTAGTACACTTTGTTCCTCCACCAGCACACCTGCAACCACTAACGGTCCGATCACCGGACCTCTTCCCGCCTCGTCTATTCCGCAAAGCATACCGCCGAAATCATCCTTGATGAATTAAACTATTTCCCTCCGATGATTTCCGTAATGATTTTATAAGTCCCGACACGTACGTCATCAGAAATTCAGGTGATGTACATGATGCCAGGTGGAATGCGTAACCCAAAACAGATGAAGCGTATGATGAAAAAAATGGGTATGACCACGGAAGATATCGATGCGGAGAAGGTGGTAATAGAGACTTCAGAAAAAAAACTGGTCTTCGACGATGCCCAGGTAGTGCATATGAACGTACAGGGCCAGTCCACTTATCAGATCGTGGGAACTCCTAGAGAAGAAGCACTAGAAGGTGAAGTTTTGATCCCCGAGGAAGACATAAAGCTAGTAGCTGAGAGAGCCGGGGCTTCTCAAGAGGAGGCGAGAAAAGCGCTGGAGGAGTCTGAAGGAGATCTTGCTGAAGCCATCATAAAGCTAACATCATAAGTCCCATCATAAAGCTAACATCATAAGTCATTTGATATAAGCCCTCAACCTTTCAAAGACAAAATCTCTGTCAATCTGCATGAGGAACCTTCCGAGCTTTGGCCCTCTTTTTTGTCCCAAAAATATTCGATAGAATAAACCGAAGGCTCGACCTTTTGGAAGCTCAACTTCCTCGGCAATGTTGTGGACCATAGAGTGGAGCGTTTCGTCCGACCAGCGGCCGAGCTCTTCTAAACGCGAGAGGTACTTTTCAAGAAAAGCGCACTCTTTTTCTTTCAGTTCGATGTCCGGCGCATGTTTCCGCATGGAGAATTTTACAAAGTCCGGTGCGAAGTTATCCAACCAATACCTCACTTTGTCCGCTCTTTTGGTCAATAGGGTGTAGTCGTCAGGGCCGCATTCGCCTCCTACTGATACTTCCCATATATCGTCCATAGAGTCGTATATCTGTACCAGGTTTACCATGTGTCTGTAGGGAACTCTGGTAGGAGGATATTCTGGTATACTTTCGATCTGAGAAAGTTCGTAAATTCTCCTACTGTCCTCGTCAAGTTCACCGTCGTAATATCTTTTTTCCGTCTGATCGTAGTCTTCTACCAAATCCAGTAACGGAAGACCAGGGTCGAAGTCTATGTGGGATTGAGGTTTCGTCCTCATCAGTAAAAATCGTACTACCTCGGGTTCTACTACGGCCAGCATCTCTTCCCCCTTTACGGCGATACCTGAGGAAGACGACATTGCACCCTTTCCCTTCAACTGTATCCACTCGTAGACCATCGGGTGTGGTGGAGGTGTTCCGAATACCTCACGTATTATCTCGGCACCGGTATCCCAGGAACCGCCTGCAGCGGCATGGTCTTTACCTAAAGGTTCACAATCTACATCCAAGATCCACCATCGAGCTGGCCAATCGCAGCGCCAGGGTAGTTTACCGTGGTCGGTTCTGATATCCGCCTTTCCAACGTATCCGCACTTGCAGCGGTAGTGGATAAAGGGGTCCTCGAAGTACAGTACTTCACCTTGTCCCAAACGACCGCATCTGCCGCATATGGGATTATAGGGATACCAAGATTCCTCCAACCTCCGTCCCGTTTTACCTTGGATTATCTTTGCAACGACATCTTTGGATTCTATTAAGGTCCTTGTGCTCTCTTCATATACACCTTCAGCGTACATCTTATGGGTATACTTCACTGAACACACTACTCCCAGCTTCTCTATAGTTTCCAGAAACGGTGCAAGGTAATGTGCCGCATAACTCTCGTGTTCACCGCAGGGACACGGTATGGTGTGGAGGGGCATACCCACGTATTTTTCGTAATGGTCTTCTAAAAAAGGGTAAACTCTCCTGAGCGGATCTATGGAGTCCGCAATGTATAGTAAGTTCCCGGAATCCGATGCACGTTTGATCGCATCTCCGGTGAGTATCTCTCTAAGACTTCCAAGATGTATAGGTCCCGAGGGGGTGATGCCCGTAGCAATCAAGGGCTCTGGAGGTAGTTCCGAGGCTTCAACGTCGGCCCAATGCATATGTGCTACCCCTTAACCGATTACCTGGGTCCGGATGAGGGCCCGTAGGGGCACACCGATAACTTCGTCCCTACTGTCCTTGTTGACCGATACCATACAAAGAACCGTTTCGCCACCTCTTTCTTCCATATCCGTTATGGCACCTTGCATGGTCTCTCCCGTACTTATCACATCGTCTATGATCACGACTTTCTTACCATCGACGGACGCGTAGTTAGAGCTAAGGGCACCTCCGCCCCCCCTTCGTTCCTTTTCCCGGGGACGGTATATGGCGAGTTCCTTGCCTAATTGCTCTGAGACCAGGGTAGCCATGGGTATGCCGTTTATGGCTATCCCTACCACCGTATCGAAATCCGTATCCATCTTTTCCATCTCTTCAATGATGATATCTGAAAAAAGGGTGGATAACAAACCGATCCTACCTCCGAACACACCCACGGATCTCCAGCCGATCATAACGTCGATGGGTGGTTTCTCTTCTTTAACGTTTTTAGTAAGCAGCCATCTAATGGTATCTATGGACAGACTCAGTTCTGTAGCTATCTCTTTTTCCTTCAGCCCCTTCTCCTTGTACTCCATGGCCTCTTGAACGAGTGACTCTATTCCTTTCATCTCAATCACTTTCAATCGGTGAAGATGAATGCACATATTATAAGATTGTGGTAAACACTTTTTTTCTTTGAGTTCCGTTATGACTTCTTCTGCCTTTTTACTCTTTTCTCCCTTAGAAAAAGTTCAATCTATACCCATGGATCGGTGAATATCATATCGACCCGACTTGCTCCATCTATTTTTCGCGCTTTCGAAAAACGTGTTGGTTTGTTAACTCCTCTTAGATATGAGAAAATTGTCGGAGAACGGGCTATTCAACTGTTATCACGCTTTTCTCCGGTAGTTCCTTTTTTACGGAAAGTGCAACACTTTTATCTATAAGTCTTTCGAACCCGTTTTTCTTTTGTTTGTGTATTATGACCTTATTTACCTTACATTTCTGAGATTCTTCTATTATTTCCTTTGATATCTCTCCCCCCTTTCTCAGATGCACCTCCGACGGTATCCTCATTGACCTTACCAATGCTATCAGATCCGAGGATATCTCATCGGCCTGTCTTTTTTTCCCCTCGGTGAGCTCTTTGTTCAGTACTTCCCGCTCTCTTTTGCCGACCATGGCTTTGAAGATGGTAGGTTCGATATTTTCCTTTATAACCTTAGAGATTATCACTTTATCAGGCTCTTCCTCTCTGATTATATTTTCGATCTCGTCAAGAGCATCGGATGTGTACCTCTCCCTGTAGCTAGCGATTAGAAGGATCTTTTCGTCTTTTAGGTTGCGAAAGGCCATCTTTACACCATCATTTTCATGGCAGATAGCCAATATACTAAAGAAACTCATATAAAAGACTTGTTGAAGATTTTTAAAAAATTGATTAAAAAACTCGGTCAAGGTTAAATAAAACGTTACATATTGACCTCATGGTATTAACATGAAAAAACGGATTCGACATTTATATGAAAATGTATCAGAAGATGTAAACGGGATCATAATCGCCAACTCCACTAAACCCCATGTGGACATGACCTTTTACTACGTTACAGGTTTGATCCATGGTGAATACGAAGGGAGCGCAGTATTGGCACTTCCCGACGGCTCGGCGGAAATACTCACATCTAATTTAGAAAGGGAGAGCGCTAGCAAAAGCGGACTGCCGGTAACCGCCGCCAAAGATTCCGAGGAAAGAGAAGATTGGTTCAAGGAAAAACTACAGGACATAGACAAACTAGGCGTGAATTCCTCCGAATTAACTTACAGCGCATATCAACGCATAAGGGAATATACCGATGCGGAGATTGTGGATGTATCCGACGGTATAAGCGATGCAAGAAATATAAAGGATAAAGAGGAGATAGACAGGTTAAGAGACGCATGCAAGTTCGCTTCCCGTGTAGCTGACCAAATGCCCGATGTTATCCAGGAGGGGATGAAAGAGTACGAGGTAGCCGCGGAGATATCCTATAGTATGAAAAAACTCGGGGCTGGTGGAGATGCTTTCGAGATCATATCATCTAGTGGGCCTAATACTGCAGAGCCACATTATACATCAGGAGAGCGAAAGATACGGCAAGGAGATTTTGTTCTGCTTGATTTTGGCGCCCTTTACAAGCGCTACTGTTCGGACATAACCAGGACCTTCGTCATGGGTGAGCCGTCGGAAAGGCAGGAGCATATGTATCATACAGTGTTAGAGGCACAAAGGACCGCACTTTCAAACATCAAGCCGGGTGTACAAGGCAAAGAGGTACACAACGCAGCCGCGGAGGTTATAGATTCTACAGAGTTCAAAGGAAAATTCATACACGGACTAGGACACAGCATAGGTCTCTCCGTCCACGACGGAAGCGGTATGTCTCCAAATGTAGATATCGAATTAAAACAGGGTATGGTATTTACCGTTGAGCCAGGTATATATATACCAGGATACGGAGGGGTTAGGATAGAAGATGATATAGTGGTCACGGAAGACGGATACGAATTGCTCACCGACGCTAACAAAAAAGAGTTGTGTGTGATTTAACGAGCCTGTCAGGTTCTTAGTGATATTTGATCATTTCTAAATAATCAGTAATAGAGTATAATCTACTGGATAAATTTTCATGAATTGTGGAAAGCTGAAAATCACTAAACTTTTGACAGGCTCGATTTAACAAAATATTTATATCCATAAACAGTATACGGGGGTATAAGGTGAAACATTGGCAGTAGGATTCGTGTTGATAAAAACCGCAACGGCGGCGGAACGAGATGTGTACCATGTCCTGAAGGAGATAGACGAAGTGGTAGAGGTTCATTCTTTATTTGGAGAATTCGACCTTATTACCAAGATTCAAGCGGACAACTTCAATAAACTGGGACAAGTGGTAGTTGATAAGATTCGATCGATAGAAGGTGTTGAGGACACGAAGACACTGACAGGAATAGAATTTTAAGGAGGAATAAAAATGATAATTATAGAGCTTTTGGTGATACTCTTACTGACGCTGGGCTTAGGACTGATCTTTTCGGGCATATTTACCGCTTATTTCGGAAGAGGAAAAAGCCGTAAGGTAGGTATATCCCTCATGGTACTAGGTCTGCTGATCGGCATACTTGTTGTCGTGGCTCATCAGTACGAGATCGGAAATATAGGGCAGGACTACGAATTGATGGAAACCGTATGGAATGCAATAAAGGTTATAATAGCCTTCATGATCGGCGGTGTTATCGCCCTCGGCATATTTTTGGTAGCCATAATGAAAACCTAAATCGTACAAAAACTTTTTACCCCTTTTTTCTTTCCTTCCCTTCATGAAAGTAAAAATAATAATGGGAAGCAAAAGTGATCTCGAAGTGGGCGAGAAGGCGGTTAAAGTATTGAAAAACCTGGATATCCCTTATGAAATAACAGTTTCCTCGGCACACCGTACGCCGGAAAGGACAAAGGAACTATGTAACGATGCGGATGTTTTTATCACTATAGCCGGATTATCTGCGGCTTTACCAGGCGTAGTAGCCTCTTACACAATCAAACCCGTAATAGGAGTACCTGTGAGCGGAAAAGTGAACCTCGATTCTTTACTGTCTATAGCCCAGATGCCTCCGGGTATACCGGTAGCAACCATTGGTCTCGATAGGGGCGACAACGCAGCCCTTTTAGCGGCGGAGATTCTAGCAATATCGGATGATAATATAAAAGAGCGATTAAACGATTATAGAGAAAAAAGAAGAAAACAAGTCAAAGAAGACGGTGACGAAGTAGAATCCCAGTTCGGGTGATTGAATTGTTCGCTCCAGACAAGTTTATAGAGGATCAGATTCAGGAAATCGAGAAAGTTAAAGGAAAAGCTGTCGTCGGGTGCAGCGGAGGCGTAGACAGTACAGTGGCCGCAGCCATTGTCGGCAAAGCTATGGGCGATAGACTACTGGCAATCTATGTAGATACGGGATACATGAGGAAAAACGAAACCGAGAGCATGGACGAGTTCTTCACCGAAATGGGGATCAACCATAAAATAATAGATGCTCGGGAAGAATTTTATGCAGCAATGGCTGGGATTGTGGAGCCTGAAGAAAAAAGAAAGATTATCGGAAATAAGTTCATTGAAATCTTTGAACGGGAGGCAAAAAAGTTCGGAGCCGACTATCTAGTTCAAGGCACCATCGCTCCTGATTGGATAGAGAGTGGTGATGAGGTTCGTGATACCATCAAATCCCATCATAACGTAGGCGGACTTCCCGAAAAGATGAATTTAAATCTTATCGAGCCTCTTAGAGAGCTTTATAAGGATGAAGTTAGGATACTGGCGAGAAAACTGGGGGTCCCTTCTGCGGAGAGGCAGCCCTTCCCGGGCCCGGGTCTTGCCATCAGGGTCATGGGCGAAGCAACTCCAGAGCGAACGGAGATAGTCCGGGAGGCCTGCGCTATTGCCGAGGAGGAAATAGACGCTGCGGTCCAAAGGGGTGAAATGGAGAAACCATGGCAGTACTTTGCGGTGTTATTACCAATTAAAACCGTAGGTGTACAGGGTGATAAGCGTGCTTACGGTTATACCATTGCGGTCCGTGCAGTCAGTTCCCTGGACGCCATGAGCGCTAGGTTCTTTCATATACCCAATCAGGTGTTGGAAAAGATATCAACCCGGATAACTAACATCATGAGGGATAGAGTGAACCGGGTAGTCTACGATATAACGAACAAACCTCCGGGGACCATTGAATGGGAATAAATCACGATACCGTGGTGCGCTGTGGAACCCGTTAGTATAATATTTATAGGGACCCTATTCACTTTCATGGGAGTCTGTCTGGGCATAATCACAGGACTGCTCCCGGGTATACACGTTAACACCATCTCATTTTTATTGTTGTCATCCCAGGCATCCATCATGGGAATGGTTTTAGGCATAGCTCATTTTTTCTCTCCCACCGACAATCTTCTCCTAGCATTCGTTTCCATGATAATAATAGGATGTTCGATATCCCATACCTTCCTAAATTTTATACCTAGTACATACTTGGGCGTGCCCGAAGGCGATACAGCCCTATCGGTTTTACCGGCACACCGCATGACTTTGTCCGGCAGGGGTTACGAAGCGGTGAAAGCCAGTGCCGTAGGAAGTCTTTACGCGGTCTTCATCTCCCTTGCATTGATCATACCAGCGATGCTGGTTATAGGTTATCTCTACGATCCAATCATGACAGTCTTTCCATACGTTCTGCTGGGGATC
The DNA here is from genome assembly GCA_046498385.1 of Thermoplasmata archaeon. Taxonomy (GTDB): domain Archaea; phylum Thermoplasmatota; class Thermoplasmata; order Halarchaeoplasmatales; family Halarchaeoplasmataceae; genus Halarchaeoplasma. Next base: position 39,332 of record JAWOAU010000037.1, read on the forward strand.
GTTTTCATGTTGATAATGAGCGAAGGAAAAAATTTGCAGGACATCAAGCCGAAGCTTCTTGGTTTTGGTATATTTCTATTGGCGGGATTATTCGGGGTGATCCTGCTTTTATCAGGTAACCTTTACAACCTATTCTGGGCCCCTATCAGGCTCACAGGAGTTTCACCTACATCTGCAATGTTCTTCCCCCTGTTCAGTGGTCTTTTCGGTACCTCTAATCTGCTCATATCTCTCATGGACAGCGTTCAAATCCCAGAGCAGGAGGTGGAAAATGTGTCCATCCTTTTACCTAGGAAGAATACTATACGGGGATCCATCACCGGAACCCTAGCAGGTGCGCTGGTAGGGGTGTTACCCGGTGTCACCGCCGCCTCGGCTACGGCCATAACAAATGTAGGGTTAGATGATGGAGAGGAAGGGCAAAGGGAATACATCGTGTCTTTATCCGCCGTGGATACCGCATGCGCATTATTTACTCTGGTGGCACTCTTTGTCATAATGAAAGCACGAAGCGGTGCAATGAATGCCGTGATGCAGCTTAACGAGGGGTTCCTAAAACCGTGGGGTATTTGGTACAATCCCCCGCTCCTCTTCGTCATGTTGGTTTTCTCTGTAACTCTGTCCGCCGTGGCGGCGTACATACTTACTATCAAGCTGGGAAAGTTCTTCTCCACCGTGCACCACAAAATAGACTACACCAAACTATCCGTGGCTATCATTGTTATGATAGTAGTTCTTACAATGCTCACGACGGGACCTTTGGGTATGGCGGTATTGATAATCGCAACCTGCATCGGCATGATTCCCCCGCTCATAGGTTCTAGACGCGTTCATCTGATGGGCTGTCTCATTCTCCCTATTTTTATATACTACTTTGAACTGGAATGGTTCATCCGTACAGTGTTAAGATTGTGATCAATGGGCCCTGAACGGAGAAGTCAAAAGAACGAGTACTGGGAAAATTTCCAGTCTACCTGCCCACATCTCTACTATCAGCACGATCTTCTCCCACCACGGCATAGAAGAGGAGGTGGTACCCACGCTCAAACCAACGTTTCCGAGGGCAGAGGAAACTTCGAACATGGAATCGATGGTAGTGGCACCTCCGGCCATGAATACTAGTGCACCTGCCACCAGTACTAAGATGTATAACACCGCATAGATTGCTACCTTCATGATATCTTCTTGATGATAATATTTATCACCAATTTTTAGCTGAAATCTTGCGGATTCGGGGAGCAGCATTCTTTTAACCAGCCATCCTAGAGACCAGAAGATAACAACAACTCGGAATAACTTAAGAGCCGATGCGGTAGAGCCGAAGCCGCCTCCGAAGACCATAAGAATTGTTAATATGAATTTCGAGAAATCATTCCATTGTCCCACCACTGCAGTATTAAACCCCGTACCTGTAAGAGCGGTGGTAACTTGAAATGATGAATAACGAACATTCTCCCACCCAATGCCCTGATTTAAAACCAAGAGTAGAGCCGAGACAAACAGTATAGTCAACATGGCTTTTACTTCTATATTTTTGAAAAATACCTTTATTCTTCCTAATATCAGCTCATGGTGCATGGCAAAAGAGATACCACCGAGGATCATGAAAGGTATTATCGCCATTTCAATTATTGTTGAATCGTAGTACATTATACTCTCGTTTCTTACCGAAAACCCGCCGGTAGCTAATCCGGTCATGGAATGATTTACTGAATCAAAGAGGGGCATACCAACTAAAAACAACACTAGAATGCACAACATAGTATACCCAAAGTAAATCAACCATATCCGCCTAGTTGTCCTAACTACACTTGGAACCAGTCTATGATCCCTTCCCTCTGCAGTGTAAAGACGGTGTGCTACGGTTCCAGTGCGTGTTACCAAAACACTTAAGAAAAGAACTATCACACCTACACCTCCTACCCACTGTGTCAAGGAACGCCAGAACAGTATCGACCATGGAAGGCCCTCGACCCTCATTCCGTACATGGTTAAACCGGTTGCAGTAAATCCGCTCATGGACTCGAAAATTGCGCTTAGAAAGTTAAGTCCCCATTCAGTACCAAAAAATCCCCTTGCAATCCAAAAAGGTAGGGCACCGATGACCGATATCACCAGCCAAACAAGGGCTGCAAGTGTGATAGCGGAGGTCAGGTCAAGTTCTGTTTTTTCAAAGGAGAACATCAGGACCAAACCAATTCCCAGAGAAAACAAACTCGGCCAAAGAAAGCAGATGACCAGTTGTAAGTTATCATCTTGCTGTGTTGCATAATTGATTAGTCTTTGATGATTATTACGTATGCACGTTTTCCGATATATTCCTTTTTTGAACCGATTTTAGCGGAGTTGCCAAATGGTGTAACGTTTTCTTCGTAGATGATTTCTACGTTTTCCTTAATGTGCAATTTGTTTTCTGTTATCTCAATCTTTCTCATTAGAGAGGATA